>JAXDPR010000238.1:0-3077 GCA_034668265.1 Sphingomonadales bacterium | reverse complement strand
GCGATCGACGCAATCGGCAACGCGCCGCTGGTCATCGAGGAATTCCTGGAGGGCGAAGAAGCGAGCCTGTTCGCGCTCGTCGACGGCGACTCTGCCGTTCCGCTCGCCTCCGCGCAGGATCACAAACGCGTCGGCGAGGGCGATACCGGTCCGAACACCGGTGGCATGGGTGCCTATGCCCCGGCTCCGGTTCTTACCGCCGACCTCGAGGCGCGGGCGATGGACGAGATCGTCCGCCCGACGGCACGCGCGCTCTCGGCGGCGGGGACGCCGTTCAGCGGGGTGCTGTACGCGGGATTGATGCTCACCGCCGACGGGCCCAAGCTGATCGAATATAATGTCCGCTTCGGCGACCCCGAGTGCGAGGCGATCATGCCGCTGATCGACGGCGATTTCGCCGAGCTGCTCTACGCGGTAGCGACCGGGCGTCTCGACGAAGTTGAGCCGCGGCTGACGGGCAAGCACGCGGTCACGGTCATCGTCGCTGCGCAAGGCTATCCGGGGACGCCCGCGAGCGGCGGCCTCATCCGCGAGATCGAAGCGGCCGAGCAGATCGACGGGGTGACTGTATTTCACGCCGGTACGGCAGTCGCGGGCGAGGCCCTGATCGCCAGGGGCGGGCGCGTTCTCGCGGTGACCGCGGTTGCCGAGACCTTTGCCAACGCCCGGGCGCGCGCCTACCGCGCCGTCGACCAGATCGACTTCGCCGACGGCTTCCATCGCCGCGACATCGGCTGGCGCGAGCTCGCGCGGGAGGGCGCATGAACGTCTTGTGGAGCTATTTCTGGCCCTGCTTCGCGGCCGGACTCCTGGTCGGCGGCCCGATCGGGACCATCGCCTTCCGTCGCACCGCCCGGCGCAACGCCACCCTTGCGATCGGCGTCGGTCTGTCGCTGGCCCTGGCCGCCTTGTGGCACGGCCCGCTTGGCGCCGCCGACCGCCTGAGCGTGCGGGTTGAGCACGATGCGCGCGCGGTCCTCGATCATTATGAGATGAACCGCGTCACCGAGCATCTGCACCACGGCCCGCTCACCCGCCGCCTGATCCTTGCCGGACCTGCCGACGACTTCCAGACCATTGAGCTGGTCCGCCTGATGAGCGAGCTGCCGGGCGTCTCGACCGCGCAATGGACGGAGAAGCCGGCCGGCCTTCCTCTCATCATCGAGGCGATGGTGGTCGCAGTGGGAGGCTTTCTTTTCGGGCTGCTGCTCGCCTATCTGGTCGAGCTTCACCGCCGTCATAACGCACAATGGACCTGGTGAGAGAATGGATCTGATCCGCGAATATTGGTGGCTGATTATCGTCGTCGCGGCGCTTGCGCTGGCCTTCATCCTGCTGCGGCCCAAACAGCGCGTGCAGCTGACCGACAGCGCTCCGGTGCGGCCGCACATGGCCCAGCAGAAGCGCCTCCCGGAGGGACGCGGCATCGCCGGCGAAGCAGCGGCGGCGACAAGCGATTTCGCCGGCGCCCTGTTCCGGGCACCGGTGCGCAGGGAGCTCGACGGCGAGAGCGACCCCAGCGACGATCTTTGCCGAATCAAGGGTGTCGGGCCGAAATTCGCCGACGCCCTGCACGGCCTCGGCTTCAAACGCTTCGAGCAACTGGCGAGCCTTACCCCAACCGAGATCGAACGCCTCGACCGGCAACTCGGCGCGTTCCGCGGCCGAATCACGCGCGACCGCGTGGTCGAGCAGGCCGACTATCTCGCCCGCGGCGATAGCGATGGGTTCGAACAGAAGTTCGGGAAGCTTTAGCTAACAGCCTCGGCTTCGCTGGTCGCAGCCTTTTTCCGCAGTCGCGACGCGATCAGCTTGTCGATTTTACGACCGTCCATGTCGACGATCTCGAACGACCAGCCATCGTGGCGGAACTTCTCTCCCGTCTCGGGCAGGTGCTTGAGCACCGACAAGGCGAAGCCGGCGACGGTCGAATAATCGCGCTCTTGAGGCAGGTTCACGCCCAAGCGGTCAGTGAGCAAATCGGCGCTCGCCGCACCCGACACCAGCCAGCTGCCGTCGTCACGCTCGACAAGTGCCGGCTCGTCGCCCTGCTCGGCGTCACTGGCGAAGGTCCCCGCAAGCGCCGCAAGGATGCTCCCCGGGGTCACGATGCCGTCGAGATGGCCGTATTCGTCATGGACCAGCGCCAGGGGCACATCGGCGTTCCTGAGGACCGCAAGCGCGTCCATCGCATCCATAAGGTCGGGGATGACCGGCGCCGTCCGGCATAAATGCTTGAGGTCGAGCGAGCGGCCTTCAAGCAGCGCGGCCATCACGTCGCGCGTCTGGATGACGCCGACGATATTCTCGACCGCGCCGTCGGCAACCGGGATCCGGCTATGCGGCGTTTCGAGCAGCGCCGCCTCGATCTCCTCCGGCGTCGAAGCGATGTCGATCCAGTCGATCTCGGTGCGCGGAGTCATCACCTCGCGCACCGGCCGGTCGGCGAGCCGGACGATGCCGGAGATCATCGCGCGCTCGTCTTCCTCGAGGACGCCGGCAGTCTGAGCCTCGGCGACCACCAGGTGCAGCTCCTCGGCAGTGACGTGGTTCTTCGATTCGCGGTTCATGCCGAGCAGGCCCAAGATCAGCGCGCTGGAGCGCTGGAGCAGCCAGACGAAGGGCGCGGTGATCTTCGACAGCAGCCGCATCGGCCGCGACACGACCACGGCGATGGGCTCGGGCGAGCGCAGCGCAATCTGCTTCGGCACGATCTCGCCGATAACCAGCGAAACATAGGTGGTCAGCACGATCACCAGGCCAAAGCCAATTGTGTGCGCGGTTTCTGCGCTCAGGCCGAGAAGCTGCAGCCGCCGTGCCACAGGCTCGCCGAGGGTCGCGCCGGAAAATGCACCGGCGAAGATCGCGATCAAGGTGATGCCGCTCTGGGCGGTCGAGAGGAAGCGTCCCGGATCCGCCGCCAGGTCGAGCGCGCAGCGCGCCCCGACGCTGCCGCTCTTGGCCATCGCCTTCAGCCGCGCCTCGCGCGACGAGACGATCGCCAGCTCGCCCATCGCCAACGCGCCGTTGAGCACGATCAGCGCGAGGATGAGGAGGACGTCGAGCCAGGGTATGGG
>JAXDPR010000237.1:0-3980 GCA_034668265.1 Sphingomonadales bacterium | reverse complement strand
TCGGCGAGCTTCGCCAGCCGCCGGCTGATCTCGGTCTTGCCGCAGCCCGTGGGGCCGATCATCAAAATGTTCTTGGGCGTGACCTCGTCGCGCAGCTCGGGCGAGAGCTGCTGGCGGCGCCAGCGGTTGCGCAGCGCCACGGCGACCGCCTTCTTCGCGTCGTCCTGGCCGACGATATGCTCGTTGAGCGCCGCGACGATCGCCTTGGGTGTGAGCTTGTCTTTCAGCACGTCGGTTTGCTCCCCGTCGCTTCGGGAGATTGTGGTCTGATAGTTCATGTCGCCTCAAATGTCGTAGGCCCGAGGACGCCGTTCAAGCGTCAGCCATCAATCGTCTCGATGGTCAGCCGGTCGTTGGTGAACACGCAGACCTCCGACGCGATCTGCATCGCCCGGCGTGCCAACACTTCGGGGTCCTGCTCGTAATCCGACAGCGCCTTCGCCGCGGACAGCGCGTAATTGCCCCCCGACCCAATCGCCGCGATCCCGCCTTCGGGCTCCAGAACGTCGCCATTGCCGGTGAGGATCAGCATGATGTCCTTGTCGGCGACGATCATCAGCGCCTCGAGGTTGCGGAGGTATTTGTCGGTCCGCCAGTCCTTGGCGAGCTCGACCGCGGCGCGCATCAGCTGGCCGTTATATTGCTCTAACTTCTTCTCCAGCCGCTCGAACAGGGTGAAGGCGTCGGCGGTGGCGCCCGCAAAGCCGCCGATGACGCTGCCGTCCTCGCCGATGCGGCGGACCTTCTTCGCATTGGGCTTCATCACCGTATTGCCCATCGACACCTGGCCGTCGCCGGCAATGACGGTCTTGCCGCCTTTCTTGACGCCCAGGATCGTCGTTCCGTGCCAATTTTCCAAAGCATGCTCCTTTGGAATTGAGGTGGGAAACGGCCGCCCGGCTTGCAAGCAGGGCTGCCCCTCAAAGCGGCATTCGACCGAGCGTTCGTACCCGAACGCGCCGCCAGAGAGTTAAAGCAATATGGCCGCCGTATTGCTCCTCACACCTTTGCTGTTCGTGCTGCTGATAGCGGTTGCCGCTGTTCCCGCCGCTGCGGAACCGAAAATGTCCAACTGGAAGCTGCAAACTACGCAAGCCGGCAATTTCGACAGGCCGGCAGTGACGCGGCACGACCCGGTGCTTGGCCCGATGCTCGGCGGCCGCTTCTTACAGGAAGAAACCATGCCGGCCCTGACCCTGCCATTCGGTCCCGGCGCGGGGGAGCGCGATCGCCGCGGGCTCAGGTTCAGCGTGCATCCAGGCCACGGTCTCAAGGCGGTGGCGAGGATCCGTTTTTAGCAACGCCCGTGCTGACGCCAGCCGGCGGGCTTGCAAGCGGCACTAGTCGACCAGGCTCTCGAACCTTTTGTCGGGGATCAGCCACATTGCCGCGACGGCAATGTAGATGGCGACCGCGACATAGGGCCAGACGAAGGCGGCGGCGATCGCCAGCAGGTATGCGAGGATGGTGATCTGGCCCTTGCGGCCGCGCCGCGCGGCGCGGCTGATCGGCGCGTCCTCGTCATTGGCCTTAAGCAACGCGACGAGCAGCAGCGCGAAGGACAGGGTGCACAGCAGCATGACGACGCCGAACGCGATGACGGTGTCGCGGGTAACTCCCGCCTGACCGACCCAGCGAACGACAAACGGGATCAGGCTCAGCCAGAACAGGAAGAACAGGTTGGCGAGCAACACCTGGCCGTTCACTCGCTTCGATGCTTGCAGCACGTTGTGGTGCTGCGACCAGTAGATGCCGACCTTCACGAAGGAGAGCGCATAGACCACGAACAGCATTGTCAGCGGCTTGAGCGCCGCCATGCCCCCGACCGCCGGGACGGGAAGCTCGAGCACCATCACCGTGATGATGACGGCGATTACGCCGTCGGTGAACGAGGTGAGGCGCGTCGTGGTCACCGCTCAATCCTCTCGAAAAGCTCGCGTTCAAAGCGCCGGTCGGGGATCACCCACATGATCGAGACCACGACGTAGCAGGCGATCGAAATGTAGGGTGAAAGGAAGGCGCCCGGCACCGCGGCAAGGTACAGCGAGAAGCTGATCCATTCCTTGCCACCGCCGCCGACCGCCCGCTTGACGGCCGAGCCGTCGCCCTCGGCCCGGATCAGCGCCCATTCGAGCACCCTGTATGATAGAGCCGCGCCGACCAGAACGATACCGAAGGAGGCGACCGGCCACGCGGTGACGCCAGCCTCGTCGATCCACCGGATCGTCGGTGGGAACAGCGTCAGCCAGAACAGCAGGGCGTGGTTGGCCCACAGGATGCCCCCCGTCACCTTATGCGCCGACTGCATCATGTGATGGTGATTGTTCCAGTAAATGGCGACGTTGACGAAGGCGAGCAGATAGGCAGCGAGCAGCGGCAGCACGGCAAGCGCTGCCTCGAACGTCGAATTCGCCGGAAACTTCAGCTCGAGGACCATGATCGTCATGACGATCGCGACGACGCCGTCGGTGAGAGCATTGAGGCGGGTCGGAGTCATGCGCGTCCCCCAGGCGCTTAGTCGCCCGACGGACTCGCTACAGCCGAGGGGTTGTTGTCAACCTTCGCCTGCGCCTTGACCCACTTGATCAGCTCGTCGAGCTGGATCGCCTGCTCGGTCGCGGTCAGTGCGTCGGATCGAGGAAGTTGGTCTTCGCCGGAGGCTTGAGCAGCGCTTCCGGCGGCAGCGGATAGGGCGGACATTGGTGCGCTTCGGCCAGCACCGGAATCGGCTGCGGCTTGGGCGGCGTTGCGCAGGCGCTGGGCATCAGCGCGAGCAGCGGCAAGGCGCGCTTCAAAATCATGTTCGGTCCTTTCGTTGATGCTGCGTTGGTCAGCGGCGACGCGGATCGCGTTGGCCTGATCGTCGGCGCGGGCCCGGGTCGCGGCGGCACGGTACTCCGTGACGGTCGTCGCGAAGGCCGCCTGGTCCTGATGATAGAGCTGCTCGAAGCTCGCGCTCTGCTTTTGCCAGTGCCGGGTCTCGGCCTTCTGAACGAGGAGCAGGATCGCGAGCGCCAGGCTGGCGGCGATCCCGGCCGCGCCCTGTATGTTGAGGAACTTGAGGATCACTGGCTGTCCGCCTCGACCGAGGCGCCGTCGCGGCTTGCACTCAACTTGAACCGGCCGACCGGGCCGCCAGCGAGCAGGCCGATGATGACCGCGATCATCGCGGCGATGAAGCCGCCCAGCGACCAGCCGAAGATGGTGACGATCGTGTGCTCCTCGGCGGTGCTCCAGCCGCCCCACATCAGGAGCGCGACCATGAGGCCGGCGGCGGCACCGCAGAACATGCCGGCAGCCGAGGCGAGCAGGCCGTAGATGTAGCGCTGATCCTCGGCGAAGGTGACGGGCGGGGGGAGTCTCGACATTGTTGGATTCTCCAGAGGCAAAGTTGACGAAGTTAACGCTATCAAAGCGCGCGCATGCGACTCAGCGCTCACCCATCCGGTTCGCCAGCCACCCGTATAGGAACGCCTCGTTGGCCGGACGGCGCTCGGCGAGGCGGAGGTAGCGCTCGCCCTGGAGCGCCTCGAGCGCGCGCAGCAGGACGGTCTCGCCGCTGCTCGCGCCTCGAGTCTGGAGGAAGGTGTCGAGCGCGGCGAGCGTCGCCGGGCCGATGCGCCCGTCGGGCGTCAAATCGGAATAGTCCTTGCCGCCCCGGTTGAGCGCGGTGAGCGCGCGCTGGAGGAAGGTGATCGCGACCGCCGGGCCCATGTTGACACCGGTGTCGAACAGCTCGGCGGCGAGCCGGCCGCTGCGCCTGGCGACCTCGTCGAGCCGCGGCCGCAGCCAGTAAAGGCGAAGATAGATGGCGACCGCCTCGCTGCGCAGCAGCTGGCGCATCGGCCCGGCATAGCCGTGAGCCCGCGCCACGGCCTGGGTGATGCCGAAACAGGTCGGTCCGCCCTTGTCGGCTGGATTGTCGACAAATCCGCCCTCGCGATCGATCAAGGCGTCGATCAACCCGTCCACATCCACCA
>JAXDPR010000236.1:0-3658 GCA_034668265.1 Sphingomonadales bacterium | reverse complement strand
CTTGGCACGATCATCGTGTCGACCCCGCGCGGCGTGCTGTCGGACGCCGAAGCGCGCGAGCAGAATGTCGGCGGCGAAGTGCTGGCGGAGGTGTTCTGATGTCCCGCATTGGCAAGAAACCCGTCGCCGTTCCAAGCGGCGTTACGGCCACGGACGAAAACGGCATGCTCGTGGTCAAGGGTCCGAAGGGCACCTTGACCATGCCGATGCTCGACGACGTGATCTATTCGATCAAGGAAGACGAGATCCTCGTCACGCCGGTCGGGCCAACGCAGCAGGCGCGCGCCGCCTGGGGCATGCAGCGCACGATGGTCCAGAATCTGGTCACCGGCGTGACCGAGGGCTTCACCAAGGTGCTGGAGATCACGGGCGTCGGCTACCGCGCCCAGGCTCAGGGCCGCAGTCTGCGCCTGCAGCTAGGATACAGCCATGACGTCAACTACAAGCTGCCCGATGGCGTCGACGTGAAGACTCCCGACCAGAATACGGTCGAGATCAGCGGCATCGACAAGCAGAAGGTCGGCCAGGTCGCGGCCGAAATCCGCCGCTGGCGCAAGCCCGAGCCGTACAAGGGCAAGGGCATCAAGTACCGCGGCGAATATATCTTCCGCAAAGAAGGCAAGAAGAAGTAGCCATGGCGAAACTCTCCCTTTTCGACCGCCGCCGCCGCCGCGTTCGCACGACGCTTCGCGCGCGTGCGTCGGGCAAGCCGCGGCTTTCGGTCCATCGTTCCGGCAAGCACATCTATGCGCAGGTCATCGACGATGCGGCGGGCACGACGCTTGCCGCCGCTTCGACCCTCGACAAGGAGCTCAAGGGCAAGACGGGCGCGACCAAGGACGGTGCCGCGCAGGTCGGCAAGACGCTCGCCGAGCGCGCCAAGAAAGCGGGCGTGAGCCAGGTCGTATTCGATCGCGGCGGCTTCCTTTTCCATGGCCGCGTGAAGGCCCTCGCCGACGCCGCGCGCGAAGGCGGACTGGAGTTCTAGAATGCAAGACGAGAAGCAGCAGACCAACGAAGCCAGTACCGAGCCGCAGGAAGCGGCAGCGGTAGCGGTAGCTGAATCGACCCCGGCGCAGGCCGAGGAGCAGCAACAGCAGCCGCAGCAGGCACCGCATGGCCGTGGGCCGCGCGGCGGCCGCGGCGGTGGTGGCGGCCGTGGGCGCGGCGGCGGCGACCGGGGCGGTGGCCGTGGCCGGCGCGACGATCGTCGTGGCGGCCGTGGCGGCGACGATGACGGCGGCGAGGAGCTGATCGAGAAGCTCGTCCACATCAACCGCGTCTCCAAGACGGTGAAGGGCGGCAAGCGCTTCGGCTTTGCAGCGCTCGTGGTCGTCGGCGACGGCAAGGGCCGCGCCGGCTTCGGGCATGGCAAGGCGCGCGAAGTTCCCGAGGCGATCAGCAAGGCGACCGCGGCGGCGAAGAAGGCGATGATCCGCGTTCCGCTGCGCGACGGCCGCACGCTGCATCATGATGGGCTCGGCCATTTCGGCGCCGGCCGCGTGACGATCCGCACGGCTCCGGCCGGCACCGGCATCATCGCCGGTGGCCCGATGCGCGCGATCTTCGAGAGCCTCGGCGTTGCCGATGTCGTCACCAAGTCGGTCGGCACGTCCAACCCGTACAACATGATCCGCGCGACCTTCGAAGCGCTCAAGGAGCAGACCAGCCCGCGCTCGGTCGCCCAGCGGCGCGGCAAGAAGGTCTCCGACCTGCTCGGCCGCGGCGGCGCCAGCGCTGCCGAAGCCGAGGTCCAGGCCGAAGCGGTGGTGGAGTAAGCGAGATGGCCCAAGGGAAGAAACTCAAGATCACTCAGACCGGGTCGCCGATCCGCCGCGACAAGACGCAGCGGGCGACGCTCGTCGGCCTCGGCCTCAACAAGCTACACCGCTCGATCGAGGTCGAAGGCACGCCCGAAGTGCTCGGCCAGGTCCGGAAGGTGCAGCATCTGGTGAAGGTCGAAGAGGCCGCCTAACCCATCCGCTCCCTCGGGAGCGCGCGCGACAAAAGCGAAAGCGAGTGCAAAGAAAATGAAGCTCAATCAGATCAAGGACAACAAGGGCGCTCGCCAATCGCGCGTGCGCGTCGGGCGCGGCATCGGCTCGGGCCTCGGCAAGACCGCCGGTCGCGGGCAGAAGGGCGCCAAGGCGCGTTCGGGCGTCAGCATCGCCGGCTTCGAGGGCGGCCAGATGCCGCTCCACATGCGGCTGCCGAAGCGCGGCTTCAACAACATCTTCGCGCGCGACTATGCCGAAGTGAACATCGGCGCGGTCCAGAATGCGATCGACGCGGGCAAGCTCGACATCAAGGGCGTGCTCGACCACGACGCGCTCAAGGGCGCGGGCCTGGCTCGCGGCGGGAAGGACGGCGTCCGCCTGCTCGGCAAGGGCGAGCTCAATGCCAAGCTCGCGTTCAAGGTCGCCGGTGTGTCCAAGGGCGCGCGCGAGGCGGTCGAGAAGACCGGCGGCTCGGTCGAGCTGATCGAGCGCAAGAATCCGGCCGAGCTCGCCGCCGCCAAGAAGGGCAAGGTTCGCGAGGCTCGGCTCGCCGACAAGGCCGCCAAGTCGAAAGCCTAAGTCGTCATTGCGAGTAGCGACAGCGACGCCGCAATCCGCAACGCGTGGATTGCTTCGCTGCGCTCGCAATGACGAGAGTGGCGCTTATATAGTCCGCAGCGACTAGGGGACTTCTCAGAATATGGCATCCGCAGCCGAACATCTCGCGTCGAGCATTTCGTTCGCGAATTTCCAGAAAGCGACCGAGCTCAAGAAGCGCCTGTGGTTCACGATGGGCGCGCTGATCCTGTTCCGCTTGCTGTCGTTCGTGCCCGTCCCCGGCATCGACCCCGCGGCGATGGCCCAGCTCTACGAAACGCAGAGCGGCGGCATCCTCGACGTCTTCAATACCTTCTCGGGCGGTGCGCTGGCGCGCTTCTCGATCGTTGCGCTTGGCGTCATGCCGTACATCACGGCGTCGATCGTCGTTCAGCTCGGCGCGACGCTCTACGGCCCGTGGCAGACGCTCCGCAAGGAGGGCGAAACCGGGCGCAAGAAGCTCAACCAATATACCCGCTACCTGACCGTGATGATCACGCTGGTGCAGGGTTATCTCGCGATCCGCGGCCTCGAATCCCAGTCGGTCCGCCAGGGCATTAGCGCAGTGGTTGCGCCCGGCTTCCTGTTCGAGCTCGCGGGCACCGTCAGCCTCGTCGGCGGCACTCTCTTCCTGATGTGGATCGGCGAGCAGATCACCAGCCGCGGCATCGGCAACGGCGTGTCGCTGATCATCATGGCGGGTATCGTCGCGCGGCTTCCGCAGGGCGTCTTGCAGCTTCTCGAGGGCAGCCGCACCGGCTCGGTCAACGGGCTTCTGGTCGTCGGCATCGTCGCGCTCACCATCGCGCTCGTCCTGTTCATCTGTTTCATGGAGCGCGCCCAGCGCCGGGTGCTGATCCAATATCCCAAGCGACAGACCGCGCGCGGGATGCAGCAGGAGCGCTCGCACCTGCCGATCAAGCTCAACACCGCCGGCGTAATCCCGCCGATCTTCGCCTCGTCGCTGCTGCTGATGCCGCTGACCATCCTGAACTGGGCCGGCAACCGTGCCGCGCCCGAGGGCGGTGCCAGTGACTGGCTGATCACCATCAGCACCTATCTGC
>JAXDPR010000235.1:0-2850 GCA_034668265.1 Sphingomonadales bacterium | reverse complement strand
CGAGGACGAGAACATCGACATCATTCGCTTGGACGGGCTCCAGCGCGCCAATGCCGGCGTCGGCTCGGGCGATTTCGTCGAGGTGCGCAAGGCGGAGTCGAAACCGGCAACGCGCGTGGTCTTAGCTCCTGCCCAGCCGAACGTTCGCCTGCAAGGCTCTGCTGAGGCATTGAAGCGCACCTTCGCCGGGCGTCCTTTGGTCGAGGGTGATACCGTCGCCACCGCCGGGCACCAGCGCATCAACGCCGATATGCCCGACAACATCCGCCAGTTGCTCAACGCCCCCGCCTTCGCTCTTCAGGAGCTGCGGCTGGTGGTCGTATCCGCGGCGCCCAAGGGCATTGTTCATATCGACGAGAAGACGGCGGTCGAGCTGCTGCCGGAATATACGGCGCGCGATGGCGGCGGCGACGGCCCGCGGCGCGCGGACGTCACTTATGACGACCTCGGCGGCATGCGCGACACGATCGACGCGCTGCGCGAGATGGTCGAGCTTCCGCTGCGCCATCCCGAGCTGTTCCAGCGCCTCGGGGTCGACCCGCCCAAGGGCGTTCTGCTCCACGGCCCGCCCGGCACCGGCAAGACCTTGCTCGCCCGCGCCGTCGCCAACGAAAGCGCGGCCAAGTTTTTCCACATCGCCGGGCCCGAGATCATGGGCTCGGCCTATGGCGAGAGCGAGCGGCGCCTTCGCGAATTGTTCGAGCAGGCGGCGCAAAGCGCGCCGTCGATCATTTTCATCGATGAGATCGATTCGATCGCGCCCAAACGCAGCCAGGTCACCGGGGAGGCCGAAAAGCGCCTCGTCGCGCAGCTCCTGACGCTGCTCGACGGCATCGAGCCGAGGCAAAATACGGTCGTCATCGCGGCGACCAATCGCCCCGAAGCAATCGACGAGGCGCTTCGGCGCCCCGGCCGCCTCGATCGTGAAATCGTCGTCGGAGTCCCCGACCAGCCGGGCCGCCGCGAGATCCTCGGCATCCACACGCGCGGAATGCCGCTCGCTCCCGATGTCGACCTCGACGATCTCGCGCGGCGCACCTTCGGCTTCGTCGGTGCCGACATTGCTGCGCTGACCCGCGAAGCTGCGCTCGAGGCGGTGCGGCGGATCATGCCCAAGCTCAACCTCGCCGAAGCCACGATCCCGACCGAAATCCTCGACGCCTTGTCGGTCGAGGATCATGATTTCGAGAATGCGCTGAAGCGCGTCCAACCCTCGGCAATGCGCGAAGTGATGGTCGAAGCCCCGACCGTCCGCTGGGACGACGTCGGCGGGTTGGACAAGGCCCGCGACCTGCTTCGCGAGGGCGTCGAGCTGCCGTTGAAGCACCCCGAGGCGTTCCGCCGGCTCGGCATCCGGCCCGCCAAGGGCTTCCTGCTCTATGGGCCGCCGGGAACCGGCAAGACGCTTCTGGCCAAGGCCGCGGCGCGCGAGGCGGAGGCGAACTTCATCGCCACGAAGTCGTCGGACCTCCTCTCCAAATGGTACGGCGAGAGCGAGCAGCAAATCGCCCGCCTGTTCAACCGCGCTCGCCAGGTCGCTCCAACAATCATCTTCATCGACGAGCTCGACAGCCTCGTGCCCGCGCGCGGCGGCGGCCTCGGCGAGCCGCAGGTGACCGAGCGCGTGGTCAACACCATCCTCTCCGAGATGGACGGGCTCGAGGAGCTGCAGAATGTCGTCGTGATCGGCGCGACCAACCGGCCGACCTTGATCGATCCTGCGCTGCTTCGTCCCGGCCGGTTCGACGAGCTGATCTATGTCGGCGTGCCGGATACAGCGGGGCGGCGGCGGATCCTCGCGATCCACACAGAGGGCATGCCGCTCGCCGACGATGTCGACCTGGAGGCGATCGCACAGCAAACCGACCGCTTCACAGGCGCCGATCTAGAGGACCTGGTTCGCCGAGCCGGCCTCACCGCGCTCCGCCGCGGGCTCGACGCAGTCACGGTGACCAAGGCCGATTTCGAGGTCGCGCTCGGCGAGAGCCGCGCCTCGGTCACGCCCGAGATGCTCGAGGAATATGAGCAGATCCAGGAGACGCTGAAGAGTGATGCCACGCGGCCCCTGGGCGGCATCGGCTTCGTGCTTCCCGGCATGCTCCGGCCCAAGGCGGGCGGGAAGGCCTAGTCGGCCAGGCGGTCACGGCCGACCACAGCGAGTCCGACAAGCAGCAGCGTGAAGGCCGCGAACGGCAAGTCGTGGTGCCAGCCGTAGAGGCCGATTCCGAGAGTGGGGGCGAGCACATAGCTGATGCCGTTGGCCGACGTGATCACGCCGGCTACCGCGCCTTGCTCGGCAAGCGGGACGGCAAGCGACGCCCCGGCGGTATAGCCCGGGCGGGTGAAACCAAACCCGAGCGAAGCGATAGCGAAGCCAGTGGTGATGCCGTAAAGATCCCGCGAGAGCATCGTCGCGATAAGTCCGGCAGCGGCGATCAGCGCGCCCCACAGGATCAACGCCCTCGGCTTGAGGCGGAGACGGGGTATCAGCCCCCATTGCGCGCCCAGGGTCGCTCCAGCGCCGGCCATCATGACGATCGCGATCGGCCCTTCCGATCCCCGGGCCGTCAGGTGGAGCCGGTCGATCACGAAAAAGCCGATGCACGTCAGCGTCGCGGCCTGCGCATGGCCTGCAACGACGCCAGCGGTGATCCACGGGCGTATTCGCGGATCCTTCCAGCTCAAGCGTTTCTGCCGCCGCGGCGCCGTCGCCGCCGTGACGCTCGCTCCCGTCGGCGGACTCGCAAGCGATGGATAGCTCATCGCCGCGCCATGGCCGACTCGCCGTCCATAGCGATCGTTGGGCAGCCACAACGCAACCGAAGTGACGACGGCAAGACCGATCAGCGC
>JAXDPR010000234.1:0-10165 GCA_034668265.1 Sphingomonadales bacterium | reverse complement strand
GCTCTAGATGCCGGAACGCCCGCCATCTTCCCACGGAGGAAGTTTCGTCCATTTTGGATCGGCTTGAGCTCGCGATTGACGGCTCATCCGCAGCAACTCGACTTCGTGCTTCGCCGCCTCGATTCTCATCGTCAGCTCAGTGAAGTTTGCGGCGCGATGACCGTCGCGCTTCAGCCGATTCAGCAGGTGTTCCGCTTGTTCAAGCGTCTCCGCGATTTCAGCGAGCCATCTTGCCCGCGCGGCGGCCGGTACTTCTACAGGTGTGCTGCACACAATTCGTCCCCCGGCGCTCAATAGCATCGTTTAGCGGGAGTCAGTGAAGGTTCCGCAGTTTCTGATCCGTTCCGGAGCCGAATTCGTGGGACTTTTATCCAGATTGCACGCTATCAACGTGACGCTCGGTCCCGCTTTTCGCCTAGGGATGTCCAATGGACGCGATTTCGACCGACGCAGCCGATCTCCATTATTCCAACCTTCCGCCGATGCTCCTCGCCGCAAGCAGCGAACGCGCAATGATGAGCGCCGAGCGCTCAGTAATCGCAGCGGGCTTTCGCGTCGGGGCCCGAATGCCGATCGAATTGGCCGCGCAGCGGATCGGGCAGCAGGCGTCCGCGACGGGCTTGTGGGTAGAGCTGGACAGGGACTGCGGCGAAGCGATGGGCGAGCTACTCTCAAAGATCCGCAGCGACGTCAGCGACGGCCGTTACGCAGCAGTCATTTCGGCGACTTCCGACCTGCTCGATCCGCTCGCGGCACTTCTCGATGCCGGCGACATCGAGCTCATCATCGATGCGGAAGATTCAGATCGTGCCGCAGCGCTTGCCATCGCATCAGCCCGCCGGTCGATGCCTCTCCTCCTAGGCGACATTCGCAAGCGACAATAATGCCGAGCGACTGCGGCAATTGAGCGAAGAGGTCAGCCGGATCGCGTCGACTCTCGCGCGGCTATCGACCGGGCCAGGTGCCCAGGTGCGCGCACTCGAGCCACTGCCGGCGGGTGACGTTCCGCCGCTATCAGCCGACACGGTGCGCTTAGTGATTCGCGCTCGGCGCCTGCGAGCGCGATATTTCCGCGAGGAACTGTTCGCAGATCCGGCATGGGACATGCTGCTTGACCTGCTCCAGGCGGAGATCGCGCAGCTTCGCGTGCCGGTGTCGAGCCTGTGCATCGCAGCCTCCGTGCCCGCGACGACGGCGTTACGGTGGCTCAAGACCATGGTCAGCCAAGGCATTTTCATCCGCCGCGCGGATCCCCACGATGGCCGCCGAGTGTTCGTCGAGTTGGCGCCCGAGGCTAGCCAAGCACTTCGGCGCTATTTCGCCGAGGTTGGTCCGGTGGCGGTGATCTAGCCGGGTTGCAGCGCCGAAGCGCTCGTGGCACGGGCCGCCGTGGGCGCTTAGCTCAGCTGGTAGAGCATCTCGTTTACACCGAGAGGGTCGGCGGTTCGAGCCCGTCAGCGCCCACCATCACCTCCACTGCCGCCTTGGGGCGAAGCGAGCTATAGCTTGCGCACGAGCATCGAGGCGACCGCGAGCCAGGCGGGATTGGCAACGACCTGCTGGCGGCCGCCCGCCTCGAGCGGCAGGATTTGGAGCTTCTCGTCGTCGCGGTTGATCAGGCGGCCGAACAGGAAGCGGCCCGCCGGCCGCGGAACGAGCACGTCGCGGTTCAGGGCCTGAGCGTAAGAGCCGGGTTCGAGCGTTTCGCACCACAATTCATCGCCCGCTCGGTAATCGCCGAGGCTGCCTGCCACGAGGACCGCAATCTGCCCATCCGCGGCGCGCGGCGGGACGACGATCGCCTCCTTGCGCGGCGCAGTCGCCCCATTGGGTCCGAGGATCGCAACTACCGCCAGTTCGGCGGCGTCGCGGCCGCCGACCAAGTCCTGCGCATCGACTCCAAGCGCGCTGGCGATGCGGTTGAGCCAGCCGATTGAGACCGTTCGGGTACCGGTCTCAAGCCGCCCGATGGTCTGTGCGGTGGTCGGAGGGTCGCAGCGCCGGGCAACATCGTCGAGCGTCAGCCCGCGCGCGCGCCGGACTTCGCGAATACGTGTGATCATCGCCGGGCGCTCTCCCATTGCGAACCAAAATGGTTTTCTTCTGTCCTACACTTTTGCCGTTGTGGCAAGCAGGTGGCGAATCGGAAGGGGCGGGAAGATGGGACGGTCGCAAACACGTTTGCTTGGAGAATGCGAAATTGCGCCGGATGTCGGTGGAGGGCCCGGCAAGGCTTCGTCGCGGCCAGCGCGCTCATTGACGGTGAACGCCGCCGAATCGCCGCTGGGCTGGCTTCTCGCGCATGGGCACGTAACCCGGCGACAGTTCGATGCCGGCGAGCGGCTTCGCAGCGACTGGGAGCGGGCTCAGCTCGCACCGCGGGTGACGATGGCGTGGGACGCGGCATCGGTCGCACGCGGCCGCGGCGGATCATCCACCGGAGTGGACCTCAACGGCGCGCAACTCGACGCCCGGCGCCGGTTCGATCAGGCAATCGCGGCTGCGGGCCCGGGTCTTGCCGACATATTGTGGCGGATCGTTTGCGCCGGGGAGGGAATGCGCGACGCCGAAACGGCGCTCGGCTGGCCGGCCCGGGCCGGCAAGGTGGTGCTGACGCTCGCGCTCGACCGCGTTGCGACTTACTATCGGCTTGCCTAGTTCTTGCGGCCGGTCCGCTGATCGGCCGGCGCCTTGCGCTTCTTCTCGGCGGTCGCCGAATCGCCAAGTCCGAGCTCGCGATCGCGGTGGGCCGGGTCGTGCAGGTTATTGCCGTCCTTGTCGTTGCCGGCGTTGCTGCGCATGGTCAGCGCTCCTAATGACACCGCGAGAAAAGGGGTGCGCGGGCGCCTGTGCCCGCCGTTCGCCGCGCGAAACAGGAGAGTAGCCGATGATCATCTATGGCTCGTCCTTGTCGCCATTCGTGCGCAAGGTCCTCGCCTTTGCCGGCGAGAAGGGGCTGAACGTCGATCTCCAAGGCACCGGCTTCCCGAACCATTCCGCCGAGTTCCTCGAGGCGAGTCCGTTCCGGAAGATGCCGGCGATGCGCGACGGCGAGTATACGCTCGCGGACTCGAGCGCGATCGTCCATTACATCGAGGCTCTGCATCCCGAGCCCGCGTTGATCCCCGCGGCCCCAAAGCTCCGCGGCAAGACGATCTGGTACGAGGAGTTCGCCGACACCGTGCTCTTCAGCTGTGGGGCGAAAATCTTCTTCAACCTGATCGTTGCGCCGCGGTTCATGGGACGCCCAGGCGATCTTCAGGCCGCGAAAGACGCAGAGCTCAACGATTTGCCACCGATCCTCGACTATCTTGAGAAGGTCGTGCCGGGTGACGGCGGCTTTCTGGTCGGCGACGGCCTCACGCTCGCGGACCTCGCCGTAGCGGGGCCATTCGCGAATTTCCGCCATACCGAGACGAAAGTCTGCCCCGAGCGCTATCCGCGGACGGTCGCTTATGTCGACCGGATCCTCGCCCGCCAAAGCTTTGCTCAATGGGTCGAACGCGAATCCGCGATGCTGGCGAAAACCGCCGCATAAGAGAGCGCCGCACGTTACCAAGAAAAAGGCCGCCGATCTTTCGACCGGCGGCCTTCAAGTCCTGGCCCTCGCTTGGAACAGCGTTACGCCTGCTCGTCGTCGGTACCGGCCTCGGCTTCCTCCGAAGTGTCAGGATTCTCCGCCGCGGGCGGAATCCCCGGCTCGAGTCCCGGTTCGACCTCCTCGGTGAAAGCCGCCGTATCGCGCTCGAACATCTGCGACATGACGTCCACACCTTGGGCCTGAAGATCGGCCTCCTCGGGCGAACGGGCGACGTTGACCTTGACCGTGACCGCCACCTCGGGGTGAAGCGCAATCTTCACCTCGTGCAAGCCGATGGCCTTGATTGGATGATCGAGGACCACTTGGCTCTTAGCGACCTTGGCACCGACTGCTTCGAGCGCCTCGGCGATATCCCGAGCGCTCACCGAGCCGTAGAGCTGGCCGGTATTCGATGCCTGGCGGATGAGCTTGACGCTCTTGCCGTCGACGCCCTTGGAGGCGGTTTCGGCTTCCGTCCGGCGATTGGCATTGTCTTCCTCGATCCGCGCGCGGTTCGATTCGAACACCTTGCGGTTGGCTTCGTTGGCGCGCAGCGCCTTCTTGCGCGGGAGCAGATAGTTGCGTGCAAAGCCGTCCTTGACCTTCACCACATCGCCGATGGCGCCGAGCTTCTCGACGCGCTCAAGCAGGATCACTTCCATGGGTCGCTCTCCTTACTTCACGATGTAGGGAAGCAGGCCGATGTGGCGGGCGCGCTTGATGGCGCGCGCGAGCTCACGCTGCTTCTTGGACGAGACGGCGGTGATGCGCGACGGCACGATCTTGCCGCGCTCGGAGACGAAGCCCTGGAGCAGGCGCACGTCCTTATAATCGATCTTCGGCGCATCCTTGCCCGAGAAGGGGCACGACTTGCGGCGGCGGAAGAATGCCCGGGCCATTATTCGACCTCCTCTTCACGGGCGCGGAAGTGGGGGCGGTCATCGCGGTCGCCCCGCTCGCCGCGATCCCCGCGCGGACCACGCTCGCGATCCTTGTCGCTGCGGCGCATCATCGCCGACGGGCCTTTCTCCAGCTCGTCGACGCGGATCGTGAGGAAGCGGATCACGTCTTCGTTGATGTTCGACTGACGCTCAAGCTCGGCCACCGCGGCGGGGGGAGCATCGAGGTCTAGCGCGACATAGTGCGCCTTGCGGTTCTTCGCGATGCGATAGGCAAGGGAGCGAATGCCCCAGGTCTCGGTCTTGACGACCGTCCCGCCATTCTCGGTGATAATCTTGGTGGCGTTTTCCGCGAGCGCATCGACCTGGGCCTGGGCGAGGTCCTGACGCGCGAGGAAAACATGCTCGTAGAGCGGCATGTTCGATCGTCTCTCTTTTGGCCGATTGCTGACGCCGCCCGATGCGACGCCCCTCCGGCTGTCGTTCAAAAAATACGGGCGCAGCGGTTTTGCCCCTGCGCCAGCGCGCCGCCTATGGCCGAGAACGGTCGAAAAGGCAAGCTGCAGCGCGCCTCCGTTCATCGGGCAGACTCTTGCGGAGGCGCAATACTGCGCCAGGCCTACGCCCCCGCCCGCAACAACGGTGGGAGCCATGGCCCAACTTCTCCGTTCTGCAAATTGGAAAGGAGCGACAACATGACTGCATTGAGAATCAGATTGGCAGCAGCGTCGCTTTTCGCGATCGCTGTTACCGGCTGCACCACCACCGGCGTCGGGACCGGACAATCCGCCAATGGCCGGCTCGGGGCGACCTTCACCTGGACGGAAACGGGCGGGACGCGCGGCACCATGGTCGCGCAGCTCAGCAATGGCCAGGTCTTCCAAGGCCCGATGTTCCAAATCACCCAGGAGAGCCGAGTGATGGACTATGGCGGCCTGTGGAACGGCTGGGGGCCCGGGTTCGGATGGGGCCGCGGCTGGGGCGGACGCCGCTGGGGCGGCGGCTGGGGCGGCTGGGGACCGTGGGGTCCCGATGAGCAGACCATTACCCATTACAGTGGCCAGGTCCTTGCCAACCTGCAAGGCCCGGGCGGATTCATGCGCTGCCAGTTCAGGCTGATGAGCCCGAGCTCGGGGATGGCTGGAGGCGGGGTTGGCCAATGCCAGCTGCCGACGGGCTCGATCATCAACGCCCAGTTTCCACGCCACTAACAGGCCGGCGGCCCGGATTGCGGTCCGGGCCGCTGTCGTGGCACATGCCTGTTATGGCGACGCCGCTGCGCAGCATTACGCCCGACCAGGACCCGCTCGCCGGGATGAGCCTGCCGGGCTGGCTCTATCATGACTCGGAATTCTTCGAGGCGGAGAAGAAGGCGTTCCTGCGCGCGACGCCGCAGGTGGTCTGCCACGAGAGCGAGATCCGTAAGGCGGGCGAGTGGCGAAGCCTCGAATATCTCGGCGAAAGCGTGATCGTGATCCGCGGCGACGATGGCGAGGTGCGGGCCTTTTCGAACGTCTGCCGCCACCGCGGCTCGCGGCTGGTCGACAGCACCGGCGGCTGCGCGAAAGTGCTGACATGCCCCTATCACGCGTGGAGCTATGCGCGCGACGGACGGCTCGTCGGCGTGCCGCATCGCGAGGAATATCCGGGCCTGCGGACCGAAGAATTCGGGCTCAAGCCTGTCGCGCTCCAGCAATGGCACGGCTTCCTGTTCGTGACGCTGGAGGCCGGCTCTCCGTCGGTCGCCGAAATGATGGCGCCCTACGACGATGAGGTCGCCCCCTACCGGTTCGAGGACCTGCGAGTCATCGGCCGCATCACGATCCGCCCGCGACCGCTCAACTGGAAGACGATCGCCGACAATTATTCGGACCACCTCCACATCCCGATCGGCCACCCCGGCCTGACCCGCTTGTTTGAGCGCAACTACCGGATCGAGGCGCAGGAGCACGTCGACCGAATGGAAGGCGATCTGGTTGAGAAGGAGTCAGCCAATCTCTCTGAGCGCGCGTACCAGCGTCTCTTGCCGCGCGTCGACCATCTGCCCGAAAGCCACCAGCGCAAGTGGCTCTACTACAAGCTGTTTCCCAACGTCGCGTTCGACCTCTACCCCGACCAGGTCGACTTCATGCAGTTCCTCCCGGTGAGCGCGACGGAGACCGTCATCCGCGAGATAAGCTATGCGCTTCCCGACGACCGGCGCGAAATGACCGCAGCCCGGCACCTCAACTGGCGGATCAACCGTCGCGTCAACGCCGAGGACACCGAGCTCATCACTCGGGTTCAGCTCGGCATGCAGAGTGCAAGCTATGAACCCGGGCCGCTGGGCACGAGCGAAGTGTGCTTGAGAAGCTTCGCGAGGAAGCTCCGAAAGCTGATTCCGGAGGCGCGGCTCAGCTCGCCGCCACCGCCGGGCTGGAGCCGCTGAGCCAACGCGAGATTGTCCGCATTGCAATTCCGCCGGCGAGCAAGACTAGAAACCAGAGGTCGGCTTCGAGGCCGGCGCCATAAGCGGCGAAGACGATGAACAGCAGGGCGACGACAAGGATCGCGCGGCTCCCTATGCTTTCGGTCTGCTTCCATGCGGCCAGCGCCCCGAGCGCGTAAACCAGCAGGATCGCTGCGGTCGACAGTAGGATGGCGAAGGTGAACAGCCCGGCCGTGCTCTTGCTGGCGTTCGTCAGGATCAAGGCGATGGTCAGGCCACCGCCAACAAGGTGAGCGGGAACCGGGATATTGTCGCGCCCGACGCGGGCCATCACTGGCGGGATGTCGCCGCGCAGGCCCATGGCATAAGCGAGATCACCGGTTCCAAAGATCAAACAATTCAGTGCGCCGAACGCGCTGATGGCGATTGCGAACGCGGCGAGGAGCGCGGCCCGCTCCCCCCATTGCTGCGCAACGACGTCGGCGTAGGGCGCGGGCGATGAAGCGATCGCATCGGGCGGCAGCAGCAGCATCACGGCGCTGCTCGAGATCAGGTAGACAAACCCGACGAAGGCGGCCCCGCATAGAATTGCGCGGGGGATAGTCCGGGCGGGATCGCGGACCTTGTCGACCGGAGCCGTCGCATTCTCAAAGCCGGTGAGGGCAAACAAGGTCAGCGCTGTCGCGGTCGCAATGTTGGGCAAGGTCATCGGGCTGTTCGCAAGCGGTTCGAAGGGCGCGCCCGAACCCTTGCGGATGACGAGGATGACGACGACCGCGAGCAGTGGCAGCAACTTGATCGCCACGGTCAGCAGCGAAAGCCCGCCCGATGTCCTGACTCCGCGCAGGTTGACGATCGTCAGAATGACAACCGAGGCAACGCCAATCGCCACGATCCCGGGCGGGCCACCGACCGCCGGAAACAGGCGCGACAGGGCCGAAGCGGTCGCAATCGCCAGCGCCGCCTGGGCAGCGATGTTCGACCACCAGAACGACCAGGTGACGAGGAAGGCCGCGGTCGAGCCGAAGGCCCGCTCGATGTAGGCGTGAATCCCGCCTTCGCCGGCGCGTCCGAGGGTGGCGAGCGCGAAGGCGATGGCGAGCGCACCAAGGATGCTGATTAGCCAGCCCAGGATTGCATTCGCGCCGAGTGGGGCCAGGCTAACCGGAAGCAGGAAGATACCCGAGCCGATCATCGAGCCGACGACGAGCGCGCCCGTCATCCAGAGGCCCAGCTTGTCATCGCGGACGATGGTCATGGCCATGCGTCCCATGAAACAGGGCGCTTGGCAATTGAGCCCGCGCGACCTAACCCGCGCCGCCACAGGCAGGGGAGTTTGATGCGCGCATTCATCTTTCCGGGGCAGGGCAGCCAGTCGGTCGGCATGGGCGCGTCGCTCGCAGGCGCTAGCCGCGCCGCGAAGGACGTGTTCGACGAGGTCGACGAGGCGCTGGGGCAGAATCTCTCGCGGCTGATGCGCGAGGGTCCGGACGACGAGCTCAAGCTCACCGAAAATGCGCAGCCGGCGATCATGGCCAACTCGATCGCGGTGCTCCGGACCATGGGCGTGCAATTGGCCGACGTGGCGGACTTCGTCGCGGGACACAGCCTCGGCGAATATTCGGCGCTGTGCGCGGCCGGCTCGTTCAATCTCGCGACCACCGCAAAGCTTTTGAAGCTCCGCGGGCAGGCGATGCAGCAAGCGGTGCCGGTCGGCGTTGGCGCGATGGCGGCCTTGCTGGGCGCGGACCTGGCGCTGGCGCAGAGAATCGCGGATGCCGCGGCGCAGGGTGAAGTGTGCACCGTGGCCAACGACAATGATCCGACCCAGGTCGTGATTTCCGGGCACAAGGGCGCGATCGACCGGGCGATCGAGCTGGCGAAAGAGATGGGCGCCAAGCGCGCGGTGCTGCTGCCGGTCTCGGCGCCTTTTCACTGTCCACTGATGGAGCCCGCCGCCGAGGCCATGCGCGACGCGCTAAGCTACGTCGTCGTCGAGCGGCCGGCGGTACCGGTGTTTGCCAACGTCACCGCACAACCGGAGAGCGATCCCGACACGATCCGTAACCAGTTGGTCGAGCAGGTGACGGGCATGGTCCGCTGGCGCGCAAGCGTTGCCAACATGTTCGACGCCGGCGTCCACGAGTTTGTCGAAGTCGGCGGCAAGGTGCTCGGGGGAATGGTCAAGCGCATCGCGCCCGACGCGCAAGTTACGAGCGTCGTCACAATCGAGGACGTCGAAATGCTGGCGAAGGAGATTGCATAGGATGTTCGATCTTTCCGGCATGACCGCGCTGGTGACGGGCGCTTCGGGCGGACTCGGCAGCGCGATTGCGAAGGCGCTGGCAGGGCAGGGCGCGCGGCTTGCGGTCTCCGGCAGCAATGTCGAGAAGCTCGAGCGTTTCCGCGAGGAGCTCGGCGGCGATCATGTCGCGATCGGCTGCAACCTCTCCGACGGCGCCGCGGTCGACCAGCTCGTGCCATCGGCGGTCGAGGCGCTGGGCGGCAAGCTCGACATCCTCGTCAACAATGCAGGGGTGACGCGCGACAATCTGTTGATGCGGATGAAGGACGAGGAGTTCGAGGAGGTCATCCGCATCAATCTCGAAGCCGCCTTCCGGCTGATGCGCGCGGCGGCGCGGCCGATGATGAAGGCACGCTTCGGGCGGATCATCTCGATCACCTCGGTCGTCGGCGTGACCGGCAACCCTGGACAGGCCAATTACGTCGCCTCCAAGGCGGGGCTCATCGGCATGACCAAGGCAGTTGCGCAGGAGCTCGCCAGCCGCGGGATCACGGTCAACGCGGTCGCGCCAGGCTTCATGGCCTCGGCGATGACCGATGCGCTGAACGAGCAGCAGCGCGAAGGCATCCTCTCGCGCATCCCGCTGGGGGCAATGGGCAACGGCGATGATATCGGCGCCGCCTGCGTCTATCTCGCGTCAAAGGAGGCGTGCTACGTCACCGGCCAGACGCTGCACGTCAACGGCGGAATGGCAATGCCATGACGGGTGCATCGCAAGAGATTGACGCGAAGATCGCTTCGCTAGGGGACTGGCGCGGGGCGACGCTTGCACGGGTCCGCGCGCTGATCCGGGAAGCCGATCCCGAGGTGGTCGAAGGGGTCAAGTGGCGCAAGCCGTCCAATCCGGCCGGAGTTCCCGTCTGGGAGCATGCGGGGCTCATCTGCACCGGCGAGACTTACAAGGACAAGATCAAGCTGACCTTCGCACGCGGTGCCGCGCTCGAAGATCCGTC
>JAXDPR010000233.1:0-2720 GCA_034668265.1 Sphingomonadales bacterium | reverse complement strand
GCCCATAGCCCGAATGGTCGATCCGCTGCGGGCGACCGGTCCGGTCGAACGCGAAGTCGGAACGGATCGCGACCCACAGGCGCCGGTATTCTTCCGGCCTGAGGCGGATTTGGCGCACCGCATAATAAGGGCTCGGTACATATTCGACGTGCAGGACCCGGTTGCCGCCGGTGAGCGCCGACCAGATCGTCCGCGGGGTGATGTCGGACCAGGTCGGCGTGTTGAGATAGACGCGCTCCTCGCCGGAGCCGAAGGCGATCCAACCGTCATTGGCATCGACCGCCGCGAAGTCGCTTTTGGGGATCAGCGGCCTCCAGTCGAGCCCCTGTGCGTTTAGCGGCATGATAATATCGACGTGGATCCCGTTGTCCGCCAGGTAAACGAGGGTCCCGCTATCGGGCTCGGTCCAGCCCCGATTGACCGGCACGATCGATCCGATCAGCGCTGCAGTCAGGTATAGGGCCGGAACCGACAACAGTGCGGTCAGCAGCCATCCAACCCACCGGCCTCGTTTGCCTTTTCGCCGTCGACGCTCCACCTGGCGTCCCTCCCGCCGTGCCTTGTCGGGTAGCCCTGCCGAGATGCGCCGACCAGGTCGGGGCGTAGCGCAGCCTGGTAGCGCATCACACTGGGGGTGTGGAGGTCGCTGGTTCGAATCCAGTCGCCCCGACCATCATTTCTCCAATCGGAAAGTCGTTAGCCTTCCATGACCAACCAACCGATGTTGATGATGATGCAAACGGCTCCCGCCGGCGGCGCGGCCACGCAGCTGATCTCGTTTTTTTCGTTCATCGCCATCTTCGTGATCTTCTATTTCCTGATGATCCGGCCCCAGCAGCAACGCGTAAAACAACACCAGGCGAAAATCGCGGCCGTGAAGAAGGGCGATGAGGTCGTCACCGGCGGCGGAATTCGCGGCCGCGTGACCAAGGTCAGCGACGACGAAGCCGAGGTCGAAATCGCCCAAGGCGTCAAGATCCGCGTCGTCAAATCGACCATCAGTCAGGTGCTGACACCCAATACCAAGCCTGCAAACGACTGAGGCGCTGACGGATGCTTGAATTCCCCAAGTGGAAGGTATGGCTGGTCAGCCTCGTCGTCGCGATGGGCGTACTGCTGTCGATCCCGAGCCTGATCTCCGGGACGCCTTACGCAGGTGCCTGGCCGAAGTGGCTTCCGCAATACAAGGTCAACCTCGGCCTTGACCTCGCCGGCGGCAGCCATCTGCTGCTCGAGGCCGACGCGCAGGATGCGCTAAAGCAGCGGTTGCAGGCCAAGGAAGACGAAGTCGCGACCGAGCTTCGCCGCGACCCTCGAATCGACGTTGGCGACATTTCGACTGCGGGTGGGCGCCTGTCCTTCCTCGTCCGCGATCCAACGCAGGTCGACGCCGCGGTCGAGCGCCTGCGCCGCCTGAGCCAGCCGCTTCAGCTGACCGGCAATCGCGACTGGGACGTCCAGGTGGTCGATTCGACCCGCATCGTGCTGACGCCCACTCCCGCCGGAACGACCCAGGCGCTGAAGGACGCGATGGGAGTCGCCCGCGATGTCGTGCGCCGGCGTATCGATCCGGGCGGCACCAAGGAAATCACGGTCATCACCGAGGGTAGCAATCGGATCCTCGTCGAGGTGCCGGGCGTCGAGGACCCCGAGGAACTCAAGAAGCTGATCGGCCAGACCGCGCGGCTCGAGTTCAAGCTCGTCGACCTGTCGGCCGACCCGCAGCAGGTCCAGCAGGGACGCGCTCCGCCCGGTAGCCAGGTGCTGCCGATGGCCGACGGCACCGGCTTCATGGCGGTCAAGCGCCGGGTAATGGTCTCGGGCGACCAGCTAACCGATGCGTCCCAGAGCTTCGACCAGGACGGCCGCCCCGACATCAACATCAAGTTCAACACCGCGGGCGCGCGCCGGTTCGGCCGTGCGACGCAGGAGAATGTCGGCAAGCCCTTCGCCATCATCCTCGACGACAAGGTGCTGTCGGCGCCGAACATCAACGAGCCGATCCTCGGCGGCAACGCCCAGATTGCCGGCAGCTTTACCGTGCAGAGCGCGCACGACCTCGCGGTCAGCCTCGCATCGGGCAAGCTGCCCGTGAAATTGAACGTGATCGAGGAACGGACGGTAAGCGCCGAGCTCGGCCAGGATTCGATTCACAAGGGCGCGATCGCGTCGATCGTCTCGGTGCTGTGCGTGATCGTCTTCATGCTGGTCACCTACGGCCGATTCGGGGTCTATGCCGACATCGCGCTGGTGGTGAACGCCTTCCTGATCCTCGGCATCATGGCGATGTTCAACGCGACATTGACGCTGCCCGGGATCGCCGGTTTCATCCTGACGATCGGCGCCGCGGTCGACGCCAACGTCCTCATCAACGAACGCATCCGTGAGGAAATCCGGCGCGGCCGACGGCTGCTCGACGCGGTGGAAACCGGGTATCGCGAGGCGTTCCGGGCGATCTTCGACGCCAACGTCACCCACGTCATCTCGGCTGGGATCATGGCCTATTTCGGCTCCGGCCCGGTGCGCGGCTTTGCCGTCGTGTTGCTGATCGGTGTCCTCACCTCGGTGTTCACCGCGGTTTATTTCACCCGAATGCTGGTCGCGCTGTGGATTCGCCGCGAGCGACCGCGCGAACTGCATATTTGAGGTTCGACATCCAATGAAGCTGCTGAAGCTCGTTCCAGACCATACCAACCTCGACTTCATGCGATGGCGCAACG
>JAXDPR010000232.1:0-4515 GCA_034668265.1 Sphingomonadales bacterium | reverse complement strand
GCAGCGGGATATATTCCTTGTCGTCGCCCGGGATGAGCGGGAAGCGCAGCGCCTTCCAGTCCTCCTTCGCCTGGTTGATCCGGTCGCGTGACGAAGAAACGAAATTCCAGAAGACGTAGCGGCGGGTCGGGAAGGCCTGTCCGCCCATCAGCATCAGGCGGCCGCCGGCTGCGCTCGAGAGGAGCGCTGCGTGTCCCGGACGCAGTATGTAAAGCGTGAACAGGTCGATCGCCTGTCCATCGAGCTCGGCTTCGCCGCCGACCAGCATCACCGCGCGCTCGTCGGCCCCAGCGTCGACCGGAATCGCACCGCCGGCGCCGAGCAATATGTCGGCATAGATGGTCGGCGAATGCTGCGGCGTCGTCGCCGTCGCTCCCCACAACGTTCCCATCAGCACACGCGCGCTGGCGCCATCCTCGACCAGGGGCAGCTCCTCTGAGCCGACATGGTCGAACGCCGGAGCGATCTCCTCGCGGCCGTCGGGCAAAGCGAGCCACGTCTGCATTCCGTAGAGGCTGGGGCCCTCGGGGCGAACGGCCTGCGGCGACCGCTCCGAATGAACGATCCCGCTGCCCGCGGTCATCAGGTTGATCGCGCCCGGCTCGATCACCGCATGCGAACCGATGCTGTCGCGGTGCTCGATCGCGCCCTCGAACAAATAGGTGACGGTGGCGAGGTTGATGTGGGGATGCGGTCGGACGTCCATGCCCTGTCCGGCCGGCAGCCGCGCCGGCCCGAACTCGTCGACGAAGATGAACGGGCCGACCATCGTCCGCTCCCGACCCGGGAGCGTCCGGTTGACCTTGAAATCGCCGAGATCGTGCGTGACCGGCGTGATCGTCTGCAGGATGGGGCTTTCAATCGTAGCCATCATGGCTCTCCCGGAACGCTTGCTTTGATCGACAACGCATGGACTCGGGCCTGCATCAGGTCGCCCAGAGCCGCATAGATCATCCGCTGCCGTTCGACACGGTTCTTGCCGGCAAAGGCCGCGCTTTGGATGCGCAGGCTGAAATGGCTTTCGCCCGCGGGATTGTAGCCGCCGTGGCCGCGATGCTGCTCGCTGTCGTCGGTGAGCTCGATGCTCGACGGGCGAAGCGCCGAGTTGAGGCGGGCAAGCATTTCAGCCGCGACGGGACCGGTTTTTCGGGAGTTCATTGGCCCTATATAATGGGGTTCTATGGCGACGAAGCAATCCAGGCTGCACGGACGGGTCGAAGGCGCACAATCGCGGTGCGCCGTTCCTGGCTGCGATGCGCCCGGCGAGTTCAAGGCGCCGCTCCAGCCGGCCAATTTCGACGGGCCGGGGGCGTGGCGTTTCCTGTGCCTCGATCATGTCCGCGAGCACAACGCCAAGTATAATTTTTTCGATGGGATGACCGCGGAAGAAATCACGGAGGCGCAGTCGCCGCTCGCCGGCTGGGACCGGCCAAGCCGCAAGTTCACTGCGAATGGCACCGATCCGCCGCCGCGCTGGTCCGATTTCCACGATCCGCTGGACGCCATCTCCACGCGCTTCGGCCGCGTGCGCGAGCGCGGGTCGCATTGGCGCTTCAGCAAGCCCGAGCGGCGCGCGCTGTCGGTCCTCGGCCTTGGCGAAGACGCCGACCGGCACCAGCTTCGCCAGCGCTATTCGGGCCTGGTCCGCCGCTACCATCCGGACAAGAACGGCGGCGACCGGGCTCACGAAGGCAAGCTCGGCGAAGTCATCGAGGCCTATCAGCTGCTGCGGAAATCGGCCGCTTTCGCTTAATCTCTGTCAGGCGCCCCGAGCGGGAAGTAGGGACGGAACGGCCGCGCTTCCTCAACCGCGCGCGAGACCTGGGGATGCGCGAGCAGCCGTGCGCGATAGGCCCGCAGCTTTGGCCGCCCGTCGCCGATTTCCTCGACCCAGTCGGCGTAGAAGAGCGCCGGCGCGGCGGCACAATCGGCGAGCGTGAAGGTCTCGCCCGCCGCCCAGCCGCTGCCGGGGAGGTTGGCCTCAAGCCAGTCGTAGGCGATGCGAAGATTCTTGCGGCCCTGCTCCGCGCCATATTCGTCGCCCTGACCCTCAGGGCGCAGGGCATGATTGACCGCCGGCTGCATGTTGCCCTGGACGTAGAGGTCGAAGAAGCGGTCGAGGAAGCGCACGCTCCGGCCAAGGTCGCCGTCCGGGATCCAAATGTTCGGCCCGGGATGATGCGCCTGCAGATGCTCGATGATGCAGGTCGCTTCCGGGATCACCTGGCCATTGTCGACCAGCACCGGGAACTTGGCGAAGGGCCACAACTCGGCCAGCCGCGCCGTCGCTACAGGCTCATCGCCGCCGACTTTCCTGTATTCGAACGGAGTCCCGTCGGCCCAGATCGGGATCAACGCTTTCCAACTGTAGCTGCTGAACGGGTGCACAAAGAGTTCGAGGCCTGTCCCAGGCGACGTCGATGGGCTCACCAGGCGCCTTCCTTGATCTTCTCGCGAAGGTCGAGCTCGGCCCGGCTCGGCTCCTTGGTCGCGAAACTGCCGGTCTCGACCTCGCCGTCCGGCTCGTAGGTCGTGAATATGACGCCCTTGTCGGACACATAATGATCGGTGAGCTTCATCCGGCTTGGCCGCTGGCTGACATCGAAGATCGACTTGCCCTTCCCCAGCAGGACCGGGAAGGTCATCAGCAGTAGGCGGTCAATCAGGCCGGCGGACAACAGCGGCGGGTACAATGTGCTGCTGCCCTGGATCAGCAGGTCGCGGCCCTCGCTCTGCTTGAGCTCGCCGACTGCGGCGGCGGCGTCACCGGTAAGCTTGCTGCTGTTGTCCCAGTCCAGCGGCCGGTTCGAATGGGTCAGCACATATTTGTTGATGCGCTGGAATTTCTCGCCGATCGGATTGTCGCGGTTGTTCGGCCAATAAGCCGCGAAAATTTCATATGTGCGCCGTCCCAGAAGCAGGTCGTACTCACTGGAAATAATCCCTTCGAACGGGCCCATATCGCCGGTGAAGAAAGGATGCGTCCAGCCGCCGAGCGCGAAGCCGCTGGTGGGGTCCTCGTCCGGACCCCCCGGGGCTTGCATGACGCCGTCGATCGACAGGAACACGGCGCCGGTGAGCTTACGCATTGACGGACTCGCCCTTGAGCGCCGCCTCGATGGTCGCGATGTCGATCTTCTTCATCGTCATCATCGCCTCGAACGCCCGCGTGGCTGCGGCCTTGTCGGGATTATTGTTGGCCTCGAGCAGCACGCGCGGCGTGATCTGCCACGAGAAGCCCCATTTGTCCTTGCACCAGCCGCACATGCTTTCCTCGCCGCCGTTTTTGGTGATCGCGTCCCAGTAACGGTCGGTTTCCTCCTGGTTCTCGGTAATCACCATGAAGCTGACCGCTTCGTTGGGTTTGAAATTGGGGCCGCCGTTCAAGCCGACGAAGTCGCGGCCGAGGAGAGTGAAGTCGACGGTGAGCTCAGTGCCCTGCTCCCCGCCGGGGAATTCCGAGGGAGCGGTCATCGCCGAGCCGACGCGGCTGTCGGGGAAGGTCGCCGCGTAGAACTCGGCGGCCTTGCGCGCTTCGCCTTTGTCGAACCACAGGCATGTGATCATCCTATTGGACATGTTTCCACTCCCTCGTTGATGCTTACTTGCGCGGCCCGACGAGGCCGAAGGACGCCCCTTGGGGGTCCATTCCATTTAGCGAATATTCGCCGCCCGGGATCTCCATCGGACCGTGCAGAATCTGCCCGCCACCGGCGCGCACTGCCTCGCTCGCGCGATCGATGTCATCGACCCCTATGTAGAAGGTCCAAATGGAGACCGGCAGCTGCGGCGGTTTGCGCATGATTGCGCCGGCGTTGACGCCGTTGACCTGGATAAAGCGGTATTGGCCCATCTCACCCATGTCCATCTCGCCTTCCTGGCCCCATCCGAATTGGCGCCGGTAGAAGTCGATTGCGCTGTCCTGGTCGGCCGTGGACAGTTCATTCCAACGGACGTGCTGCGGCTGATCGACCGAGAAAACGTCGCTCTTGGCATTGGGGTCGTCCGCCCGAGGGAGCGGCTTCATCACGTAGAAAGGCGCGCCGCTGGGGTCGGTTACCATCGCCACCCGGCCCACGCCGGGGATGTCGAACGGCGGCATCATCACTTTTCCGCCGTCGCCTTCGATGGCCGCAACCTGCGCGTCGACGTCCGGCACGTGGATATAAGCGAGCCAGGTCGGCCGTGCGCCGTGCTGTTTCATCTCTTCGTTGAGCTGCATTGCGCCGCCCGCGAACTTGCCGTCGCTTCGCCCGATCATCCGGTAGTCGTTGGGGAATTGCGACTGGCTCTCGATGTTCCAGCCGACCACCTTGTCATAGAAGCTCTTGGCGCCGGCAATGTCGGTCGTCAGCAACTCGTACCAGATGAAATCCCCGCGCGGTTCGCCGGGTATTTCCTGAAGCGTGGGCGCAGCCGCGTCTCGAACGTCGGTCATGGTTCGATCTCCTTGCTCTTGAGGTTGGGTGGTGCGGGGTCAGGCGGTGACAGGCGCCCCGGCCTGCTGGACCTGGT
>JAXDPR010000231.1:0-4727 GCA_034668265.1 Sphingomonadales bacterium | reverse complement strand
GGCAGCAGCAGGATCGGCGCGCCGCTGCCGCCTTCGACGAAATGCAGCCGCACGCCCTCGACAACGACCGTATCGTGGTGGAACTGCGTCCAGAACGTCGCAGGGTCGAAGGGGGGCAACGTGTCCGCGGCGGAGGTTTGCACGCTTTCATGTGTCATGATCTAATCCTACGTCCCTTGAACGCCTGCCATGTTTCGGCGAGCCTCTCGCAAGATTGTTGGGCTCTAACCCGCCGCCTCGAGGATGAGACGGGTAATCTCGTCAGGGTGCGAGATCAGCGACAAATGGCTCGAGTTCACCTCGATGGTCGTGGCACCCATGCGCTTGGCCATGAAGCGTTCGAGGTCCGGGTTGATGGTGCGGTCCTGAGTGGAGACGGCGTAGAAGCTGGGCCTCAAGCGCCAGGCGGCATTGGTAGTCCTGCCGTTTAGGAGCGCCTTATGGAACGGCTGCTGGACGGCGTAGAGCGCCATGGCTTTCGCACGCGGAAGGTCTCCCGCGAAATCGCGCAGGAAGGCTTGCTCCGTTAGTCGCCCTTCATCGCCGTCGTAGACAATGCCTGCGGAGGCGGGAGGCGTCGGGTACTTAGCGGCGAGAGCGGCATAGTCCTCGCCCGCGTCGGGGGCGCGCGCGGCGACGTAGACAAGGCCGCTTACATTCGGATGCACACCGGCTTCGGTGAGGATCATGCCACTGAAGGAGTGGCCGACGAAGACAGTCGGTCCGTCCTGCCTGTCCAGCACTTTGGTTGCTTCGGCGACGGCCTCTGGGAGCGCGGTCAGGGGGTTTTGGACGGAGGTCACGTTGAAGCCCTTTGGTTGCAAACGGGCGATGACTTCCGACCAACAGGAGCCGTCGGCGAATAGGCCGTGAACCATGACGATGTTGCGCACTTTCGCAGGTGAGGTCTTGGCCGCGAATGCCGCTGCGGGTGAAACCGCCTGCGCAGTGGTCGCTGCAATGAGGCCTGCGTTGAAGCTGCGTCTGTCGAGCATCGCGATCTCCCTTTGTTGGAACGCGACAGCTTTGTGGGAATCGACTTCGAGCGAATTGGTCAATGCGGCCATCGGCCGTGTTGCGCAAGTGCAAGCGCAGACGCTGCGGCTAATGACAGCTTTGGGTCGAAAGCTGCCATTAGCCCCGAAGCGAAAAACTCTTTCCTACACGCCCCTTACTATGTTCCAATATGGTTCATGGAACAGCAAAACGATTCACCAGAACCAAACCCCAACCGCCCCGCCCGCACCCAGCGCCGCGACGGCTGGACCGTCGCCCGGCAGGAAGCCTTCCTGAAAGCGCTGGCCGCCTGTGGCTGCATCGCCCACGCCGCTCGCGCCGTCGGGATGAGCCGCCAATCCTTCTATGACCTCCACGACCGCCCGGACGCATCGGCCTTCCGTCGGGCAGTCGAAGCGGCGCTCGACTGCTCGGCTAACCGCATCGATGAGGGGGCGTTCTCGCGCTCCATCAACGGGGTACCTCGGCCGATCTTCTACAAAGGCGAGCAGGTCGGCGAATATCGCCATTTCGATGAGCGCCTGACCATGTTCCTGCTGCGCTATCGCCGGCCGCACCGCTACGGCGCCCACCTCGACCGGTTGCCGGTGGCCATGCCCGAGCGCCTGCCCGGCTGCAGCGGCGAGATCGACCCGGACGAGGCGGTCGGCGACCTCGAATGGCACCTCGGTGACCTCGTCGATGAGGCCGACCTGCCGGGCGGCGCGGACCCGGACTCCCGCACGAACGATGGTGTCAACTTTGTCAACTTCACCCCTGCCGCCTCGCTCCCGGCGCCGGAAGCGCCCGGGCCGGATCGTCCGGGGGACGATCCGCTTCCGGGCGCTGGATTGAGGACCGGCGACCAGGCGGCTAAGCGCGGCGAATGACCGACTTCGCATCGCTCCTCGTTCCCGACCGAGGGCAGAAAGCGCGCCCGATCCACCTCGTCGACAAGGCGAGCTTCGCCGATTGGCTGAAGAAGCGGCCGGCCGACGACCGCGCGCTGCTCGAGGCGCTGCGCTTCGACGGCAAGAAGCCGCACGAATTCGCGCTGTTGCCACGGGGCGGCGAGTTTGAGGTGGTGGGCGCGGTCAAGGCCGTCGACGCTTTGTCGCCATGGTGCCTCGCCAAGATTGCCGAGAGCCTGCCCGAAGGCACGTACAAGCTGGCCTCCGGAGATCCCGGCAAAGCGACGCTCGGCTGGCTGCTCGGACAGCACCGGTTCGATTCCTACCGTTCGAAGGAGGAAAGCGAGCGCGGACCGCGCGTGCTCCTGACCGGCGAGGCGGCGCAGATCGAGACCATGGTCCGGCTCGCCGAAGCGACCGCGCTGGTCCGCGACCTCGTCAACACGCCGGCCGGCGACCTCGGGCCGGCCGAGCTCGAGCTAGCCGTGCGCGACGCCGCGACGGAACTGGGCGCCCAGGTCCGCGTGACCACCGGCAAGGATCTCGCTTCGGGCTATCCGTTGATCGCCGCCGTCGGCGGAGCCGCGTCGGACGCGCGCGCGCCGCGCCTGATCGAGCTCGAATGGGGCAAGCCCGACGCTCCTCGGGTCGCGATCGTCGGCAAGGGCGTGTGCTTCGACAGCGGCGGCCTCGACCTCAAGACCGGGAGCGGCATGCGGCTGATGAAGAAGGACATGGGCGGCGCGGCCCATGCGCTCGCCCTTGCCCGGCTGATCGTGGCGGAGAAGCTGCCGGTCCGCCTTCATTTGCTGATCCCGGCGGTCGAGAATGCCGTGTCCGGCGGGGCCTACCGGCCCGGCGACATCATCAAGTCCCGCGCCGGGACATTTGTCGAGATCGACAATACCGATGCCGAGGGGCGCCTGGTGCTCGCCGACGCCTTCACCCGCGCGGCCGAGGACAAGCCCGTGCTGATGGTCGATTTTGCGACGCTGACGGGTGCCGCGCGCATTGCCTTGGGGCCGGACCTGCCTGCCCTTTTCGCCAGCAGCGACGATCTCGCCGCCGAGGCCGAAACAGCGTCGCGCGAGGTCGACGACCCGTTGTGGCGGATGCCGCTGTGGGAACCGTACAGCGAGATGTTGAAGAGCGAAATCGCGGATGTCGCCAATGCCGGCGGCGCGCCGATGGCCGGCTGCATCACTGCCGCCATGTTCCTCAGGCGCTTCGTCCCTGACGAGATCGAATGGGCTCACCTCGATACTTATGCCTGGCGGGATGCCGCCTCTCCCGGCCGTCCCAAGGGCGGCGAAGCGCTAGGCCTCAGGGCCGTTTTCGCGCTTCTGCAGCGGCGCTACCCGACCGGCTAATCGAACGCCGCACGGCATTTTTCCCGCACTTCCTGTCCCTTTGCTGCAACATTTCGCGCTCTTGCCGGTTTAGAAACGGACCTGACGCGGCACCGCAACGGAGTTTTGCAGCAATGGCCGAGGTATCGCTTACCGGCTGGATGAAGGCGCTCATCGCTTACGTCCGCTCGGGCGAGCCGGACCTCACGAACCGCCAGATGGCCCTGCTGATGCTGGTCTATCTGACGCCCGGTCCGCATACCGTCCGCGGCCTCGCCCGAGTGCTCGGCGTTTCCAAGCCGGTCGTCACTCGCGCCTTGAATACGCTCGGCGCGCTCGGCTATCTGCGCCGCGAGCGAGACCAGGACGACCGCCGCAACGTATTCGTCGTCCGTACCAGCAGCGGGGCAGAATTTCTTGAAGGGTTCAAGCGCAACCTCCGGGAGGGGGACATCAGCTCTGCCGCCCACCGGCCAGTCATCGGCCAAGCCCCGGCCTACGCCCACCAGCGCTGAAGGCTTCGCACTCAGCGGTCCGTCGCACCCGCCCGACCCCGATTTCAACGCCTATCGCAAGGACCTCGCCGACGTGTCGCTCGCCGGTCAGGTGATCGCCTCGCATTATGCCGAGCCTCTGGACTGCCGGATTGCTGCTGCAAGCGCCCTGAGGAGCGCTCCCTCGGCAGATGGCGAATTGATCCGCGAGATGATGGCTGGAGAGCCATTCGCGATGCTGGATGATAGCCTCGGCTGGGCCTGGGGTTATGCCGGCGAGGAACGCCGCGTCGGCTATGTCCGGAGCGAGACGGTCGGCTAATTACATCTGGCCCCGCTGCCGCCGGAGCGCATACCATTTGGCGACGTTGGCGTTCTGCTCGGCCAGCGTTTCCGCGAATGCATGGCCGCCGGTGCCGTCAGCGACGAAATAGAGCGCCCTGGTCGCCGCCGGGTGAAGCACGGCCGCGATGCTCTCCTTGCCCGGATTGGCGATCGGGCCCTGGGGCAGCCCGGCCCGGCGGTAGGTGTTGTAGCCGTTGTCGGCGGCGAGCTCCGAGCGGAGGATGCGCCGCCCGAGCGGTTTGCCCTTCGTCACGGGGTAAATAACGGTCGGGTCGGCGTCGAGCTTCATGCCGATTTTCAGGCGGTTGCAGTAAACCCCGGCGATCATCGGCCGCTCGCTCGCCTTGCCGGTTTCCTTCTCGACGATCGAAGCGAGGATCACCGCCTGGTCGGGGGTTGCGACCGGGCAATCGGTGCTGCGCTTGGACCAGAGCTGCGCCAGCGCCTTGGTCATCGCGGCCTGCATCCGCCCGACCACCGCCGAACGTGCCTCGCCGCGCTGGTAGCCGTAGCTGTCCGGCAGGAGCGAGCCTTCGGCGATCGCCGGCATCGATCCGGCGAGATACGGGGTCGAAGCGAGCTTCTCGCTGACGATGATCGCCGGCATGCCCTCGGTGACCGTCACCAGGCGC
>JAXDPR010000230.1:0-4446 GCA_034668265.1 Sphingomonadales bacterium | reverse complement strand
GGCCTGACGACCTGAATGTGCCGGAGGAGGCGTTGAGCGAGACCTTCCTCGCGGCGACCGGGCCGGGCGGGCAGAACGTCAACAAGGTCGCAACCGCGGTCCAGCTGCGCGTCGACCTGTTCAAGCTCGGGCTGCATCCCGACGTTTACCAGCGGCTCAAGCGGATCGGCGGGAGCCGCGTCACGGGGGGCGGCGAGCTGCTGATTACCGCGCGGCGCTTCCGCACGCAGGAGGCGAACCGGGCCGATGCACGCGCGAGGCTGGCGGAAATGATCGCTCAAGCCCATATCGCCCCGCGCAAGCGCAGGGCCACGCGGCCGAGCAAGGCGGCGAAGGCCAAAAGGGTTGAAAACAAGCGCCAGCGCAGCGACGTGAAGCAGACCCGCGGAAAGGTGACGTTCGACTGATGTACGACTTCAAGATCGAAGCCGCGGACACGGCAACCATGTACCGCGACCTCGCCTCCGCGCTCGAAGGGCTGGTGGCGGGAGAGCCCGACCCGATCGCCAACATGGCGAATGCGTCGGCGCTCATCTACGAAACGCTTCCCGACGTGAACTGGGTCGGCTTCTACCGCAATATCGGTGATGAGCTGGTGCTTGGGCCGTTCCAGGGGCGTCCGGCGTGCATCCGAATGACCTTCGACCAGGGCGTATGCGGCGCGGCCGCGAAAACCCGGCAGGTGCAGCGGGTCGAGGACGTGCACGCCTTCGCCGGCCACATTGCCTGCGACAGCGCGTCGAACAGTGAAATCGTTGTCCCGCTGATCCGCGATGGAGAAGTGCTCGGCGTGCTCGACATCGACAGCCCGAAGCGCGCGCGGTTCACTGCGGAGGACGAAGCGGGCGTGGTGAAGCTCGGCGAGATTCTTTCGCGCGTGCTTTAGCTTAACTGCTCCAGCCGCTCGTCGCTCAGCGAGCCGGGGATGATCATCACCGGACAGGGCAACAGTCCCGCGTCGTTGCCTGTGAAACTGACGACGAGCGGCCCCGGGGAGCCGCTCGGTGCCGCGCCCAGGACCAGGGCGGCGACTTCGTCGCGTCCTTCGAGATAGTCGCGAACGCTTTTCACCGCTTCGCCCTGCCGGACAATGATGTTCGGCTGCATTCCGAATTCGTCGAGGGTTTCGCCGATCGCGGCGCTGACCACGCCCTCGATCCTCAGGCGTTGCTCTTCCTCGATCGCGGTCTGCACGCCGCCGAACTGAACGAAGTCCTGCGGCTCGACGATTCCAAGCACTTCGATTGTGCCGCCGGTCTTGACCGCGCGGCGGGCAGCGAAGCGCAGCGCGACGCGCGACTCCTCGCTGTCGTCGACGACGACCAGGTAGGTGCGTTTGGCCTCGGCCCTCATTCGACGACAAGTGCTGCGGCAACGCGCGGACAAGTGCAAGCGGCCGACTAGAGATTCGGCGCGCCCTTGACCTAGCTGGCCGCATTGGCTTTGAGCCGCGCGAGCCTTTTCAGGACGCAGCCGCCATGCCGATCGAACTCAAGATGCCCGCCCTCTCCCCGACGATGGAGGAGGGGACGCTCGCCAAGTGGCTGGTCAAGGAAGGCGATGACGTCAAGTCGGGCGACATCCTTGCCGAGATCGAAACCGACAAGGCGACGATGGAGTTCGAGGCGGTCGACGAAGGCAAGATCGCGAAGATCCTCGTCCCCGAAGGGACTGACGGGGTGAAGGTCGGAGCGCCGATCGCGATCATGGCCGAGGACGGCGAAACCGTCGACGCAAGCGCTGCCCCGAAGGCCGATACGGCCGCACCGGCTCCGCCCAAGGCTCCCGCAGCGCCCAAGCCCGACGTGACTCCCAAGGCGCCGCCGGCTCCAGCCGCAGAGGTCGAGACTCCGCCGGCGCCGAGCGCGCCTGCGGCACCACCCCGTACCGAGGGCGATCGGGTCAAGGCGTCGCCACTCGCGCGCAGGCTTGCCCTGGCGCAGAACATCGACCTCTCGGGCCTGCAGGGCAGCGGCTCCGGCGGGCGCATCGTCCGCGCCGACGTCGATGCCGCCGTCGGCAAGGCTCCCGCGGCCGCTCCAGCGGCCGCAGCTGCACCGGCATCGGCCGCGCTTCCCTCCCATCTCGTCACGCCCGGCCCCTTCGAGCAGACGATCCCGCACGAAGCGATCAAGCTGTCGAACATCCGCAAGACGATCGCACGTCGCCTGACCGAGTCGAAGCAGCAGATCCCCCACATCTATCTGACGGTCGACATCAATCTCGACGCGTTGCTCAAGCTGCGCGGCGACCTCAACGCCGGGCTCGCGGCGCGCAACGTCAAGCTCAGCGTCAACGATTTGATGATCAAGGCGCTGGCTTTGGCGCTGATCGAAGTGCCCGAGTGCAACGTCAGCTTCGCCGGCGACCAATTGTTCAAGTACAGCCGCGCGGACATTTCGGTCGCGGTGTCGATCCCCGCCGGGCTGATCACGCCGATCATCGTCGGCGCCGACACCAAGAGCGTCTCGGCCATCTCGACCGAGATGAAGGACCTCGCCGCCCGCGCCAAGGAGGGCAAGCTCCAGCCACCCGAATACCAGGGCGGCACCGCGAGCCTGTCGAACATGGGCATGTTCGGGATCACGAATTTCGAGGCGGTAATCAACCCGCCGCAGGGTATGATCATGGCGATCGGCGCTGGCGAGAAGCGGCCTTATGTCATCAATGACTCGCTGCAGATCGCGACCGTGACGAGCGCCACCGGCAGCTTCGACCACCGCGCGATCGACGGCGCTGACGGCGCGAAGCTGATGCAGGCGTTCAAGCGGCTGGTCGAAAATCCGCTGGGGATGCTGGCTTGAACCAAGCCGGACGCGTTCCGGTGATCCGGGTGACCGCGATGCCGGCCGACACCAACCCCTATGGCGGCGTGTTCGGCGGCTGGCTGATGGGCCAGATGGGCCTCGCATGCGGCTCCTTCGCGTCGCGTCGGACGCTCGGCAAGGCGCTCCTGGTCGCGGCGGACGCGATCAAGTTTCCGGGCGCGATGGCGGTCGGCGACGAGCTTAGCGTCTATGTCGAGCTGCTGAAGGCAGGGCGCACGTCGCTAAAGCTCAAGGCCGAGGCAATCGCGCGCGAGCGGGACGGGGAAAGCGAAAAGGTCGTGGCGGAAGGCGAATTCACCTTCGTCGCGCTCGACGAACAAGGAAAGCCGCGGGGGATCGCGGAAGGAAACGAAAGCAATGGCTGACACCTACGACCTCATCGTCCTCGGTTCGGGACCCGGCGGCTATGTCGCCGCGATCCGCGCGGCGCAGCTTGGCCTCAAGACAGCGATCGTCGAGCGCGAGTTGCTCGGCGGGATCTGCCTCAACTGGGGCTGCATCCCGACCAAGGCGCTGCTGCGGACGGCCGAGGTGTTCCACTACATGACCCACGCCGACGCTTATGGCCTCAGCAACGACAAGCCGAGCTTCGACATCGCCAAGGTCGTCGCGCGCAGCCGGGCGGTGGCCAAGCAATTGAACCAGGGCGTCACGCACCTGATGAAGAAGAACAAGATCACGGTCGTGATGGGCGAGGGCAAGCTGACCGGCAAAGGCAAGCTCAGCGTCGCCGGCGCGGACGGCAAGGCGACAGAAATCGCCGCCAAGCACATCATCGTCGCGACCGGCGCGCGGGCGCGTGACCTGCCGTTCGCCAAGGCCGACGGCAAGCGCATCTGGACCTACCGCCACGCCATGACTCCGCCCGAAATGCCGACCGAGCTGCTGGTCATCGGCTCGGGCGCAATCGGGATCGAGTTCGCGAGCTTCTACGCCGACCTCGGCGCCAAGGTGACCGTGGTCGAGATGCTCGACCGCGTCGTTCCGGTCGAGGACGCCGAGGTCAGCGCGCAGCTGGCGAAAAGCCTGACCAAACAGGGGCTGACGATCCTTACCGGCGCGGGCGTCGAGAGCCTGACCGCCGACGCCAAGGGCGTCGCTGCCAAGATCAAGACCAGCGACGGCAAGACCGCCGAGCAGCGCTTCAGCCATTGCGTCGTCGCCGTCGGGATCGTCCCCAACACCGAGAATATCGGGCTTGAGGCGCTCGGCGTGAAAACGACCAAGGGCCATATCGACACCGACCCGATGTGCCGCACCAATGTGCCCGGTATCTGGGCGATCGGCGACGTCACCGCACCACCGTGGCTTGCTCACAAGGCGAGCCACGAAGGCGTCACCGCAGTCGAAGCCATTGCTCAGGAGCTCGGCAACAAGGACGCGCATCCGCACGCCACCGACCCGAAGAACATCCCGGCCTGCACCTACTGCCGCCCGCAGGTCGCCAGCGTCGGCCTGTCGGAAGCCGCGGCGAAACAGGCCGGCTACGAGGTTAAAGTCGGAAAATTCCCGGCGATCGGCAACGGCAAGGCGATCGCGCTCGGCGAGGTCGAAGGGTTCGTGAAGACCGTGTTCGACGCCAGAACCGGCGAATTGCTCGGCGCGCACATGATCGGCG
>JAXDPR010000229.1:0-9044 GCA_034668265.1 Sphingomonadales bacterium | reverse complement strand
TCTCTGCGGCGATCCGCGCCAGGAAGTGGCTGACGAGCTCGGGAATGTCCTCGCGCCGCTCGCGCAGCGGGCTGCCCATGATCGCCATGCCCGTGTTCGCCCCGCTCATTGCGCTCTGGTTGTCGAGCACTTCCGTGGGCAGAAGGTCGACCTCGATCCGCGCCGCGCGGTCTCCGGGCGCGAGGATCAGGGTGCGCTCGATGATGTTCCTCAGCTGGCGGACATTGCCGGGCCAATCGTGCGCCTGGAGCGCTGCTATTGCTTCTTCCGAGATCGTCGGCGCCGCCATCCGCCTCTCTGCGGCGATCCGCGCCAGGAAGTGGCTGACGAGCTCGGGAATGTCCTCGCGCCGCTCGCGCAGCGGCGGAAGCTTCACCGGCACGACGTTGAGGCGATAGTAGAGATCCTCGCGAAAGCGGCCCGCGGCAATCTCGTCCTGCAGGTTGCGCGAGGTCGCCGACAGGACGCGGACGTCGACCTTGACCGCCCGCTGCCCGCCGACTCGCGAATAACTCTGGTCGGTGAGGACGCGCAGGATCTTGGCCTGCGTCGTCAACGGCATGTCCGCAATCTCGTCGAGGAACAGGGTTCCACCATGGGCATGTTCGAGCAGGCCCGACCGGATCACACCGTCGGACTCGCTGCCGAACAATTCCTCCTCAACCCGGTCGGGGCTCATCATCGCCGCCGACAGAACGATGAACGGGGCGCGGGCGCGTGGGCTCCACTGGTGGATCATCCGCGCAGCGATCTCCTTGCCGACGCCCGGCGGACCCGAGATCATGACCCGGCTGCCGGTCGGCGCGACCCGCTTCAGTGTCGCGCGAACCGTGTTGATCGCGACCGAGCTGCCCTGGAGCTGGTCTTCCTGGCCGACCTGCAGCCGCAGATTCTGATTTTCACGGCGAAGCCGGTCGGTCTCGGTCGCTCGGTCGACGAGGTAGATCAGCCGCTCGGCCTCGAACGGTTTCTCGATGAAGTCGACCGCCCCTTCCCTCACCGCCGCAACCGCCGTGTCGAGATTGCCGTGGCCCGAGATCACGAGCACGGGGATCGTCGAATCACGCTGCTTGATCTCCTGGAGCAGCTGCAGGCCATCGAGCTTGGACCCCTGAAGCCAGACATCCAGCAGGACCATCGACGGACGCCGCTCCTCGATCGCGTCGAGTGTTTGCGTGCTGTCGGCGGCGGTCCGGACCGCATAGCCTTCGTCTTCCAGGACTCCGCTGACGAGGTCGCGAATGTCGGCTTCATCGTCCACAACCAGTACTTCGAGCGCCATCAGGCTTCCTCATCCTCTTGATGATTATTGTCCGTCGCCGCGTGCGAGCCGGCGGCCATTGCCGCGAGTTTTGCGGTATCGAAGGAGATCCGCACGTGCGTTCCCCCGCCCGGGCGGTCGAGGAAGGCGATTTCGCCCATATGTTCCTCGACGATCTTCTTGACGATCGCGAGCCCGAGCCCCGTCCCTCTCACCCGCGTCGTCATGTAGGGCTCGGTCAACCGCTCGCGGTCCTCAGGAAGGCCGATGCCGGTATCGAGCACGTCAATGACGAGATGCTGATCGTCGCGGTGGAGCTTCAGCTCGACGCGATCGCCGGCCAGGCTATGTTCTCCGCGATTTCGCCTTGTTTCAATGGCTTCGACGCCGTTCTTGACGACATTGGTGAGCGCTTGGGCAAGCTGGCGGCGGTCACCGACCATGGTGAATTCGCCGGTGGGCGGATCGAGCGAAAAGCTGATCGCCGGATGCGCGACCTCGTGCAGGAACAGCGCCTGGCGCGCGATATCGTGCACATTCTCCTCGCGGAACACCGGCTTGGGCATGCGCGCGAAGTTGGAAAACTCGTCGACCATCCGCCTGAGGTCGCCGACCTGGCGGACGATCGTCGCGGTCAAGCGCTCGAAGGTCTCCTTGTCCGACGTGATTTCCTTGCCGAAGCGGCGCTCGAGCCGTTCCGCCGCAAGCTGGATCGGGGTCAGCGGATTCTTGATTTCGTGCGCGATGCGCTGCGCGATGTCCGACCAGGCCGCGCGGCGCTGGTCGGAGAGCTGGTCGGTGATGTCGTCGAAGGTCAACACCGAACCGTCGCCATAGCGCAGTCGCTTGACTGCCAGCGTCCGCTGCCCTCCGTCGCCCGGGATTAGGACATTGGCTTCGGACTGCTCACCCCGCATGAACTCGTCGAGCTCGGGCGAAACCAGCGACAGTGCCCGGCCCTCAATCTCGGCCTGGTCCTTCTGAAGGAAATTCTCGGCCGAGCGGTTGAGCAGCAGGATTTTGAGACCGGAATCGACCGCGACGACGCCGGCGGTGACGCTCGACAGGACCGCCTCGATGAAGGCGCGGCGGGCATCGAGCTGGGTATTGGCGCCGCGTAGTGCGTTGGTCTGCTCCTCGAGCCGGCCGGTCATCCGGTTAAACGCCGTTGCCAGCGTTTGCACTTCGTCTTCGGTCTGCGAGACCGGCACCCGGGCCGAGAAGTCGCCGGCCTCGATCCGCCCCGCGGCTGCGACCAGTTCGCCCACGGGCCGTACCAGACGATCCGCAAGGCGAAGCGCCGTCAGGATCGAGAGGCCAACAATCACCAATGCGCCGAGCAGCAGCGCCGCGTTGAACTTCAGCTGGTTGGCGCGCGACCTTGCCAAAAGCACCTTATAATCACGGAGGACGCCATTGGCGCGATTGATTTGATCGCGAAGGCGCGGATCGAACACTCGAGCAGCATAGAGGTAAGTGTTGGGACCGTAGTCTAGACGGGTGAGCGCTCCAACTCGGTCAGACGAATTAATCTGCACCGAGGGTTTGTTGCCAAGCTCTGAAATCTTCGCCGGAGTAATGACCCGGTCGAGTGGCCGGTCGTACGGATTGACTAGGGCCAATGACCGCGGAACGCCGTCGGAGCCAACATTGACGATGATCGCCTCGGACAGGTTCCGATTGAGAACCTGGCGGCCGAAACCCTCTGCAAACCGCGGGTCGTCGCGCGGCACCAGCCGCAAATATTGCGCGAGGTCGCCGCTCATTGTCACGGTCTCGGAAGCGACACGCTCGTTCTCCGCATCGTAGCTCGCACGGGCGATCTGCACTGTGTTCTCGATCATGGCCCGGGCGCGATTGGAGAACCAGAACTCTAGGCCGCTCTGGAACAACAGTGAGGCAAAGATCGCAACGAGCACCGTCGGCACCGCCGCGATCGCCGAGAACAAGGCGACCAATCGGACATGGAGCTGGCCGCTGCCGAGACCACCCTCCTCCGCCCGCCGGACCGCGATGCGGCGCGAATAAAGCACCATCAGCGCGATCGCCGGAAGCAGGTTTGCGATCAGCAGCAGCGCGATCAGCGGAGGACTGAGCAAAGTGCCCGGCTCCGCCCCGCGCCGTAGCACCCACACGCTGAACGCCATCATCCCGGCGAGGAAAGCCGCAATGATCCACCCGAGCCGGTCGTAGAACCGTCCGCTTGCCCGCTCCCGCTGGAGCCAGCTGTCACGTTCTGAAATCACCGGCGTGTCGGCCGTCCGCGCATCCATCCGGCACGCGCCCTAGCACGGGCGTTGCATAAACAACACAGTTCTTGAAGCGCTTTTTTGTTCAGGCAGCAGAGCGCGCAAGCCACGGCGCGTAGAAGTCCTGCAACATACTGATGACGACTGCCGGATCGTCCTGCTGGTTGACCCTGTTACGCAATTCCGCCGAGTCCGGAAGGCCCTTGGTGTACCAGCCGATATGCTTGCGGGCGAGGTTGACGCCGGTGTGAGTGCCATAGAGGCCGAGCATGTCGTCATATTGCTCGATCATCGTCGCCAGTTGCTCGTCGAGGCTCGGGTCGGGCCGGTGCCCTCCCCCGCCAAGCTCGCTCATCACCTGGGCGATGAGCCACGGACGCCCATAGGCGCCGCGGCCGATCATCACGCCGTCCGCTCCCGACTGGATCAGGGCCTCGCGGCTGTCCGCGATCGAGCAGATGTCGCCATTGACGATCACCGGGATCCGGACCGCGTCCTTGACCCGCCTGACGAAGCCCCAGTCCGCCTCGCCTTTGTACAACTGGCAGCGGGTGCGGCCGTGGATGGTGATCATCTGGACGCCGAGATCCTCGGCAATCCGCGCGAGCTCGGGCGCGTTGAGGCTCGAATGGTCCCAGCCCATGCGCGTCTTCAGCGTGACCGGAACCTTCACGGCCTTGACCGTCGCCGCGATCAGCTTGGCCGCCAGCGGGAGGTCGCGCATCAGCGCCGAGCCGGCATCGCCGTTGACGACCTTTTTCACCGGGCAACCCATGTTGATGTCGATGATCGCTGCGCCGCGCTGTTCGTTGAGCTTGGCCGCCTCTGCCATCACTTGCGGCTCGCAGCCGGCAAGCTGAAGCGAGACCGGCTCCTCGGCCGGGTCCCACAGGCTTTTCTGGAGCGACTGGCGGGTCTCGCGGATCATCGCCTGGCTGGCGATCATCTCGCTCACGGTCAGCCCCGCGCCAAAGCGCTTGACGACGCGCCGGAACGGCAGATCCGTGACGCCAGTCATCGGCGCCAGGATCACCGGCGACGCGACCTCGACCGGGCCGATCTTGATAGGCTTCAGAAGGTCCATGGGAAGGCGCGGCTTTACAGGACGGCCTGTAGAGGGGCAAGGCGCCCGGCGATGGCCACCACCGCCTTGATCGTCGCTGCCGGCACGGGCGAACGCTTTGGCGGAGGCCTGCCCAAGCAATTCCGCCTGCTCGCGGGCAAGCCGGTGCTGCGCTGGGCGGTGGAGTCGCTGATGCGTCATCCTGCCGTGCAATTGACCCGGGTGGTGGTCGCCGACGGACAGCAAGCCAATGCGACGCAGGCGCTCGAGGGGCTCGACATCGGTGAGCTCATCGCCGGCGGCGCCGAGCGGACGGACTCGGTCCGCGCCGGGCTTGCCGCGGTCGACGGCGATGCGGTGCTGGTCCACGACGCCGCCCGCCCATTCTGTCCGCCGACAGTGATCAACCGGCTGCTTGCGGCCCTTGAGTTCTTCGAAGGCGCAGCACCAGTGCTTCCCGTCAGCGACACCTTGGCCAGGATCGATGATGCGCTGGGCGAGCCGGTCGACCGGACCGCTCTCGCCCGCGTGCAAACGCCCCAGGCATTTCGCCTGGCTGCGCTAAAGTCTGCATATGACCTTTGGAGCGGCCCCTCTCCGACTGACGAAACGACCGTCGTCCGGGCAGCCGGAATGAAGGTCGCCGCAGTGGATGGCGATCCCGCGCTGGAGAAGATCACGCTCCCGTCCGACTTCAAGCGCGCCGAGCAATGGCTGGCCGGGCGACTGACGCCCCGCACCGGCATGGGCTTCGACGTCCACGCTTTCGCCGGCGACGGGCCAATCATGCTGGGCGGGATCGAGGTCGCGCATTCACGTGGCCTCGCCGGGCACAGCGACGCCGACGTCGTCCTTCACGCGATCACCGATGCGCTGCTCGGAGCGGCCGGACTCGGCGATATCGGCGAGCATTTTCCGCCTTCGGACGTGCGCTGGAAGGGCGCGGATTCGTCGTTATTCCTGGCTCAAGCGGTGGCGCTGGTCCGTGAAAATGGCGCGATCATCGATCATGTCGACTGCACGATCATCGCCGAGGCGCCCAAGGTCGGCCCTCACCGCCAGGCAATGCGCGAACGGATCGCCCAAATCGCCGGCTTGAGCGTTGACCAGGTCAGCGTGAAGGCGACGACCACCGAAGGCCTCGGTTTTACCGGACGCCGCGAGGGCATAGCCGCCCAGGCGGTCGCCAGCATCCGCACGGGGATTTTGACGCCGTGAGCGACTATCTTCTCCCGGACCAATTGGTGAGCAAAGCCCGCGAAGTAGTCGACGCCAACCGCGCGGCCGGTCGCCGGATCGCCATTGCCGAAAGCTGCACCGGCGGGCTCGTCAGTGCTGCGCTGACCGAGATTCCCGGATCATCGGATGTGTTTGAAGCAGGCTATGTAACATACTCCAACGCTGCGAAAATCTCGCAACTCAAGGTGTCCGAAGACGTCGTCGACACCTTCGGCTCGGTCAGCGTAGCCACCGCCTGGGCAATGGCGCGCGGGGCGCTCGCCGCCTCCGAGGCCGATGTCGCGGTCGCCATTACCGGAATCGCGGGACCCGGCGGCGGAACACCACAGAAGCCGGTCGGCACCGTCGTCTTCGCTCGTTCGGAGCGCGGCGCCGACCCGGCGAGGATCGTCGCCGATCAGAAGTTCTTCGACGAGAAGACCCGTTCCGGGGTGCGGCTTCAGGCGGCGCTTTGCGCGCTCGACCTGCTGATGCCGTAAAGCGCCGCGGCGCGCTGCTCGAAGGCTGACGTCATTCGCCTGAGTGCCCGGTCGAACATCGACCCGGCGAGCGTCTCGAACAGCCGCGACTTGAAGGCGAAATCGACCGAGAAGGCGACGTTGGTGCCGCCGTCGTCGGCCGGGTCGAATTTCCACTCGTTGTGCAGATATTTGAGCGGGCCCTCGACATAGTCGACGCAGATCTTGCCGGGTCGTTCCTTGACCACTCGGCTGGTGGAGCGTTCCTTGAAGGCGTTGAAGCCGACGACGAGGTCGGCGACTGTTTCCTTTTCGCTCGACGAGCGGACTCGTACCGCGACCACCCAGGGCAGGAACTCATCGTAACGGGCGACGTCGGCGACCATGTCGAACAACTGCTCGGGTGTGTACGGTAAGTGCCTGGTCTCGCTGTGGCGCGGCATCAGCCGTTCGAACGCTCCAGCTGGGCGAGCCGTGCCGCCTGCATTTTCTTGAAGTCGTCGCCCGCGTGATAGCTCGAGCGAGTCAGCGGCGAGGCCGCGACCAGCAGGAAGCCCTTGGCCCGCGCGATCGCCGCATATGCCTCGAATGCCTTGGGCGTGACGAATTCCGCGACCTTGGCGTGACGCGGCGTCGGCTGGAGATACTGGCCCATGGTCAGGAAATCGACGCCGGCAGAGCGCATGTCGTCCATCACCTGGTGGACTTCCAGCCGTTCCTCACCGAGCCCGACCATCACGCCAGACTTGGTGAAGATGTGGGGAGCCTTGCGCTTGACGCTCTCGAGCAGGCGCAGCGACGCATAATAGCGCGCGCCGGGGCGGATCGTCGGATAGAGCCGCGGCACGGTCTCCAGATTGTGATTGTAGACGTCGGGTCCCGCCGCGATGATCTCCTCGACCGCGGTCTCGCTCTTGTTGCGAAAGTCCGGAGTCAGGATCTCGATCGTGGTCGCGGGCGTCCGCTTGCGCAGCGCCTCGATGACCTTGACGAACTGCTTGGCGCCGCCGTCGGGAAGATCGTCGCGGTCGACCGAGGTGATGACGATATGCTCGAGGCCAAGCTCAGCCGCCGCGGTGGCGACATGCTCCGGCTCGAGCGGGTCGACGGCGCGCGGCATTCCCGTCTTGACGTTGCAGAAGGCGCAGGCCCGGGTGCACGTATCGCCGAGGATCATCACGGTCGCGTGCTTCTTGGTCCAGCACTCGCCGATGTTCGGGCACGCTGCTTCCTCGCACACCGTTGCGAGGTTGAGCTCGCGCATCAGCCGGCGCGTCGCGTGATAGCCTTCGCTGACCGGCGCCTTGACCCGGATCCAGTCGGGCTTGCGTTGCTTCTCGGGGACGGCGGCGGGGGCGTTCATGCGGGGCAAATAGCGATTGGACGCGCGGCTTGCCACCCCTGCCCTCCAGCCGCTAGCGCCGGAGCATGTCCTACCTTGCCGAACTGATTGAGGGCTATGGCCGTTTCCGCAAGAGCGATTGGGCGCACGAGCGCGAGCGCTGGTCGGAGCTTTCCGAGGGCCAGAGCCCGGCCGTGATGATCCTGTCCTGCGCTGACAGCCGAGTCGATCCGGCGCAGATCTTCGATGCCCGCCCCGGCGAGATGTTCGTCGTGCGCAATATCGCCGCCCTCGCCCCGCCCTATGAGACGACGCGCGGCTACCACGGCGTTTCGGCCGCGCTCGAATATGCGGTCACCCAGCTCGAGGTCGGCGAGATCCTCGTCTTGGGCCACGGTCTTTGTGGCGGCTGTGCGGCGGCGTTGACCGGCCAATTCGACGATGCCGAACATGGCGAGGGCCATTTCATCGCCAATTGGGTGCGTATGCTCCACGACGCGCGCGACAAGGTCCGCGCGGAGCACTCGGAACTCGATAATGAAGCTTTCACGGACATGGAGCGCGAGGCGGTCAAGGTGAGCCTTGCCAATTTGCGCACCTTTCCGTGGATTGCCGAGCGCGAGCAAGCCGGTGAGCTCAAGCTCCACGGAGCGCATTTTTCGATCGGCGAAGGGCGCCTTTACGTGCTCGACGAGGCGGAAGGTGACTTCCGCCCCGTCTAGCAGCTCAAGAACGGGATCGACGAGCGACTAGCAGCGATGTTCGGTGCTGACGTCGCTCGCGGCGACTAGCACCTCACATTATAGCTGTAGTGCGGCTGGCCGTACTGATCGACGTAATAGCAATAACCGTTGGTATCGCGGTAATATTGCCGTCCGTTGATCGACGCGCCGAGCACGCCGCCAAGGATCGCGCCAGCGACTGCGCCGCCGACCGCGCTTCCGCCCAGCGCCCTGCTGGCGATCGCGCCACCGACTGCGCCGACCGCGGCGCCGGCCGCAACGTTCGATCCGTTGACGTTCTGGCCATAGCCGTTGCTGCCATAGCCGTTGTTGTAGCCGTTATTGTAATAGCCATTATTGTAGCCATTATTGTAGCCGTACGGGTCATATCCGTACTGGTTCGGGTAAGTCGTGCAGCCAGTCGCCGCAACACTGGCGGCGAGGGCCACCGCAAGACCAAATTTCCTCATCGTCTCGTCCTTCCTCAACTCGCCCCCTGCTATCGGCCGGAACAGCGAACTAGCAGGCGTTTCGTTCCCGCACCGATCATCTGCCGTTCATGTACGGGACTTCGGTCGCGGCGGACGGTGGTCATTCCGCGACATCGCGCTACAGGGGCAAGAAAGAGGACTCGGCCGAAGGGAAAAGATGCGCGACCGTTTGCCCGAGCAGGAAGCCAATATCGCCTTGCTGATCGACGCCGACAATGC
>JAXDPR010000228.1:0-7945 GCA_034668265.1 Sphingomonadales bacterium | reverse complement strand
GAGATGATTATGAGCGCGCCAATACCCGCGCGAGGGGGACTGGGAGTTGAGTGCCAGGACGCGAAGTGACACCGACGGGGCCGGAGATTCCGGGCGCTCGAAAAAGTCCGCATCTTCGGACCGCGGTAGGCACAAGGCTCGTTCCGGCGACCTGGGGCGCGCGCTGCGTTCGGTCTATGATGATACGCTGCGCGAAGCCGTTCCCGACGATTTCCTCAATCTGCTTGGGAAGCTCAGCTAAGGCGCCAGTCCGTACGGTCGGGGAACTATTGCGGTGAGTGCCGCCGAGCGCTTCGAACGACTGCCCACGGCGGCCAAGCTGCTCCTCATTCTCACCGCCATTCTGCTACCGATCGGAACCGCTTTGGCGTGGCTCGGCGAAACCGGGATTGGCAAGGCAAACCGGGCGCTTGCCGGGCGCAACGAAGACCAGGCGCGAGCAACCGTCAGCAGCATCGAGAGCTTGATTGCGCGCAACGCCCTCGCGCTCCGGATCGCGGCCAACGGAGCGCTGGCCGACGGTTCGAGCGGCGCATGCGATCGCGCGCGGCGGTCAGTCGCGATCACACCCGCGGTGGCGCAGAGCTTTGAGCTCGAGACGGCTGACGGCAAGCCGAACTGCGCGGTCGGAGAGATCGGCTACACCGGTGCTTTGCCGCTTACGGCCCCGGGGGCAATCGCGACCCGCATTGCGCCGGACGGGGACGCGATCGCGGTTCGCGTCGGAGTCATGGGCGGAATGGCGACCGCCCTTCTGCCACGTAGCGAGCTGCTGTCGGCCGTGCGCGAGTCCGGCGCAAGCGCCGGCTCCCTCGTCCTGCTCGACGGTCAGCGCGAGCTACCGCTGATCGGACCAAGGGCAACCGGCGACCAGCAATGGCGCCTGATCGATATCCCCTTCACCAACGGCAACCTCGTCGCCCGCGTCGGCGTTGCGCAGGAACGGATCACGGTGCTCGACCGACTGTTGCTGCTGTTGCCGCTGCTGATGTGGATGCTGGCGGCGATCGTTACCTGGTGGCTGGTCACCCGCCTGCTGATCCGCCCACTGCGGCGGCTGAAGCGCGCGGTCGTCGCCTACCGCCCCGGCGGACCGCTCGATCTCCCGCAAGAGCTCGGCCCAAGCGCGGAGATCCAGGAGCTCCGCGACGCGTTTGAGCGCGCCATCGATCGGGTCGAGGAGTCGGATCGCGAGACCGTCGCCGCGCTCGAGGGCCAACGCAGGCTGGTGCGTGAAGTCCATCACCGCGTGAAGAACAACCTCCAGGTCGTAGCCTCACTGCTCAACATCCATGGCCGCAGCGCCGGGACGAGCGATGCCCGCGATGCCTATGTCGGAATCAGCCGCCGGGTCGGCGCATTGTCCATCGTCCACCGCAACCATTTCGCCGAGATGGAGGAGAATCGCGGGATTGCCCTGCGGCCGCTGGTCACCGAGCTCGCCGCCGAGCTTCGCGCCAGCGCACCGGAGGCTGCGCGGGGGCTTCGGATCGATCTCGAGCTCGACACCCTGAACACTACTCAGGACGTCGCCGTCGCCGTCGCCTTTCTCATCACCGAAATGATCGAGTTCGCGATGCTCAACGCGCCAGAGGAGCCGATTGAGCTCGCGCTGCGCCGGACCAGCGAGTTGACCGGGCGGCTAACGCTCGGCAGCCCGGTCCTTCGGCCGGAGGACGAGGAGGAACCGGACAAGCTTCAGTTCGAGCGCATCGTCAGCGGGCTCGCCAAGCAGCTGCGTTCGCCACTCGACCGCAAGCTTGGCCGCTATAGCGTGGATTTGCCCGTATTTCCCTCGGACTAGCGGCCGGCACAGGTCGTTACGGCAATGGCGAAAAAAGTTGTAAAAACTTGGGCGGAAGCCGGAACTGATTTCAAACAAGGGGCGTTGTGCTGTTCGGATAGTGACCTTTTGCCCCCCCGCTCTCGCTATCCAATTAAATGGGCCCGGAACCGCCAACCCTCCCCCCCCCGGTGGCGCTTCCGGGCCCCTCTTCTGTCCGGGACACACTCACAACCTGAGGACTTGAACGCGCCGCGTTGCGCGCGGCTCGCCAGTGGGTGATGCGGATCGCAAGGATCGCAAACTCGTAGAGCCCGTAGAGCGGGACCATCAGCATCAGCATCGACACCGCATCCGGCGGCGTGAGCACCGCGGCGATGGCGCCGGCTCCGACGATTGCGTAGCGCCGCGATTTTACGAGCTGCTCGCGGGTGACGATCCCTGCCCGCTCGAGGACCATCAGCAGGATCGGCAGCAGGAATGCGGCCCCGAAGCCGAACAGGAAGCGGGTGGCGAAGTTTAAATAATTGCCGACGCCGGGCAGTGCTTCCTGCTGGATGCCGCCGATATTGCCCTGGTAGCTCAACAGAAAATGCAGCGCCCACGGCATGGCGAAGAAATAAGCAAACGACGCGCCGCCGGCGAAGAAGACCGGAGTCATCAGCAGGAACGGCAGGAAGGCCTTCTTTTCCTTTGCGTAAAGCCCCGGTGCGGTGAACCGCCAGAGCTGGATCGAGAGCACTGGGAAGCTGAGCATCAGGGCCGCGAACAGCGCGACTTTCACTTCGACGAAGAAGGCTTCGAAAACATCGGTGTAAATGAGCCGGCCTTGCCCCGCCTTGAGCAGCGGCTGCACCAGAATCGCGAAGATGTCCCGCGCGAAATAGAGGCAAATGAAGAAGGCGACGGCGAGCGCTGCCAGGCACCACAGGAGTCGACGCCTGAGCTCGATCAGATGCTCAAGCAGAGGCTGCTTGGTGTCGTCAATGTCCTTCACGGCAACGGCCGCTTCTCGGGCGGAAGATCGTCTCCGGGTTGAGGCTCGGCAAAGGGCAGCTTCGGCTCGGCCGGCGCTTCGGCGATTGGCGGCATCTCGTCAGGCTGGCCGATTTCGGGTTGGTTGGGGTCCGGATAGTCGGCATTTGCGGGGTGGAGCTTCATGATGCGCTCATTTTCCTCGCGCCAGCGCTTGTCCATTTCCTCGAGCTCGGCCTCGCGGACCATATTCTCTATCCCGGAGGTGAAGTGGCGCGCCATGCCGCGAACGCGTCCGACCCAATAGCCGACCGTGCGCATGACCTTTGGGAGGTCCTTTGGCCCGATGAAGACCAGGGCGAGGACCGCGACAATGACGAACTCGGTCGAATCAACGCCGAACATGTCAGCTCAGGCGAGCTTAGCGCGCTTCGTCGTCTCGGCGCGGAGGCGGTGCAGGCTCGGTTGGCGTAACGTCAATCGGTTCCGGCGTCGCCTCGTCGCGGGGAAGCTGCCGCGGCGGCTCGTTCCGGCGCTGCTCGTCATAGCGACGGACCTTCTCGTCATCCTCGTCGGCCATTCCCTCCTTGAAGCTCTTCATGCCCTTGGCGACGTCCTTCATCATGTTCGAAAAGCGGTTGCCGCCGAACAGCAGTAGAAGAAATAGCCCGAGAATGATCCAGTGGATGAGGCTGAAACCGCCCATGAAAAAACTCCTTTGAGGCGGCTATCTAATCGCCTTCCTCTTCGCTTTCCAGTTGAAGCTGGAACACGGACTCGTCGAGCGGGTCCAATAGTCCCGCCGCTTTCAGGTCATCTATCCCCGGCAGGTCGCGGCGAGAGCCAAGCCCGAAGTGGGTGAGGAATTCCTGGGTCGTCGCATAGAGCAACGGCCGGCCGGGGCCCTCCCTGCGCCCGGCCGGCCGCACCCAGCCGGCATCCATCAGCACGTCGAGCGTGCCCTTCGAGATCTGGACGCCGCGGATCGCCTCGATTTCCCCGCGTGAGACCGGCTCGTGATAGGCGATGATCGCGAGCGTCTCGGTGGCCGCGCGGGACAAGCGCCGGACTTCCTCTCTGGTCCGTCGCAGTAGGTGGGCAAGATCAGGCGCGGTCTGGAAGTGCCAGCGTCCGCCCCTCTCGACGAGCTCGATGCCGCGTCCTTCGTAATGCTGGGCAAGCTGGCCGAGCGCGATCTCGATGTCGCCCTCGCCGACATGCTCGGCGAGTTCGTCCACGCTGAGCGGCGCGGCCGAGGCGAAGAGGGTCGCTTCGATCGCGCGAGCGAGCTCGTCCATCACGCTGCCACCTTGAGGCGAATCGGGGCGAACGGTTCGTCCTGCGCCAGCTCGAGCCGGCCGCGCCGAGCGAGTTCGAGCGCAGCGAGGAAACTCGAGGCAAGACACGAACGGCGGAACTGCGGGTCCTGAGTCGAGGGCAGGAAACTCTCGAGGAGCGTCCAATCGAGCGCCATGCCGATCATCTTGGCGACGCGCTCGATCGCTTCATCCAGCGTCATCACGCTCCGCGCGTGAACCACGTGCATCGCCGGCTGGGTTCGCGCGCGGACCACGCCGTACGCAGCGAACAGGTCGAAATCGCGGGCCTGCCAGGCTGAGTTGCGGACGAGCCGGAGTCCTTCCGGATTGCCGCGCACGAAGACGTCGCGCCCGACGCGGTCGCGGCCGAGAAGCCGAGCGCCGGCTTCGCGCATCGCGTCCAGCTTCTGCAGCCGCAGTTGCAGGCGAAGAGCGATCTCCTCGGGGCTCGGATCCTGTTCCGGATCCTTGGGCAGCAGCAGGCAGGATTTCAGGTAGGCGAGCCAGGCGGCCATCACGAGATAATCGGCGGCGATCTCGAGCTTGAGCGCTCGCGCTTCGCCGAGGTAGGTCAGATATTGCTCGACCAGCTGAAGGATCGAGATTTGCGCAAGGTCGACCTTTTGCGCGCGGGCGAGGTTGAGCAGAAGGTCGAGCGGACCCTCCCATCCATCCAGCGTCAGGTTGAGCTCATCCGACTGCCGGACCGGCCGTTCCTCGAATTCCTCGTCCACGCCTGCGAGAATATCAATAGCTGGTGGCCGTGCGAAGATGCAGCCACATTCTATTGGGGATAACTAGGTCAGCGCCAGCAACTGGTCTCGGATCGCAATTGCTTCCGCGAAGTCGACCCCGTCGGCTTCTATTCGAGTGCCTGCCATCGCCCGAGCGAGGCGCTCGGCACCCTCGAGGCTGATCTGCCCGATGTGCCGGGCAACGTCGATATTGTCTTCGAGCACCCCGTTGCACGGCAGCGCGACGTCGCACCCGGCGGCAACACAGGCCGCGGCGCGCTCCCCCGGCGTTCCTTGCAGCGCCTCCATGCCGGTGTCGTCGCTCATCAGGAAGCCATCGAACCCAATCCGCTCGCGGATGATGTCGCGGATCACGACTGGCGACTGGCTGGCGGGCCGCTCGGCGTCCCAGGCGGTATAGACGACGTGCGCAACCATCCCCATCGGCGCCGCCGCAAGGCGCTCAAATGGCTCGAGATCGATCGCCAGCTCCTCCGCGCTTGAAGTGACGATCGGCAGCTCATTATGGCTGTCGACCAAAGCCCTCCCATGTCCCGGAATGTGCTTCACAATGCCGACGACGCCGACGGAAGCGAGGCCGTCGAGCACGGCGCGCCCGAGCGCCGCGACCTGCATCGGCTCGGAGCCGAGCGCGCGGTCGCCGATGATGTCGCTCGCGCCCGGCTGGCGGACGTCGAGCAGCGGCAGCGCATCGACATTGATCCCAGCGGAACGAAGCATCAGGCCGAGCGCACGCGCATTGGCCCGCGCGGCCTCGATCGCCGAGGAGGGCGCAAGCCGGTAGAGGTCCGCGAACCTCTCTGCGGCCGGAAAAGCCGGCCATTCCGGCGGGCGCATGCGTGCCACTCGCCCGCCCTCCTGGTCGATCAGGATCGGCACGTCGTCGCGACCGCTCAGTTCGCGCAGCGAGTCGGTCAGCGCCTGCAGCTGAGCCGGGTTCTCGCAGTTGCGCCGGAACAGGATGAAGCCAACCGGGTCGGCGTCACGAAAGAAGCGGCGCTCGTCCTCGGTTAGCGCGGCTCCTTCAAATCCGTAGATCGCCGCCTGCATTCTCAGGGAACGAAGCAATTCTCGCCGGCGGCGCGCAGCGCCTGGCAGACCTGCTTCGCGTCGGCGGGGGAGGCAGCGGCTGCCCGCAGCCGGATCCCGCCCGAGAAGGGCACGATCAGCTTGTTGAGCGCCGCCACGCTCGGGAAGCGTGCGGACAAGGCCGCCCAGGCGCGCTCCGCCTGTGCCCGGTTGGCGAAGGCTCCGAGCTGGACGACGCTGCCGGGAGGTCCGGCCGGAGCCGCGTCGGGGGGAACCGGAGTCTTCGTCTCATTGGCCGGAAGCGTCTTGGGCGCAGGCGGCGCCGGCGCGGGCGCCGGCCTGGCCGCCGGAGTCTCGGGAAGCTTGCCCAAGTCGAGCCGTGAGTCCTTGTCCTCGCCGGCGCTGGTCTCGAACGCCGTCTCGCTTTCGCCGGCAATATCGAGTCCGCCGGTCGTAGGCGGCTTCACCTTATAGGGCTGGGAAGGAGCCCGGATCAGCTCCGGCGGGCCGTTCGCCGCCGTGTTGCGGCGGCCGATCCAGAAGAAGGTCCCGGCGACAAGCGCCGCGGCGATCAGCACGACGAGCAGAGCAGCGAGCATCTTGCGCGCCGAAATGCCGCGCGGCTCGTCCTCGTCCTCGACGGGCGTCAGCCACGGCAACGGCTCGTCGAAGGCCCGATCGTCGCTCACTTCAGGCGGCGGCCCCGATGACGACACACGGCTGGGCGATCATCCGCATGCGTTGGCAGAGGACGGCGGAATGGGCCTGTGACGTCGTGCCCATCTGCAGCCGGTAATAAATACGCCCGTTGCGCAGCGATCGCACGGGAACGACCAGCGCCGGCAGGCGCTTGAGCGTGGGATTGGCGCGCACGATCGTCCACCAGCCGCGCTTTGCCAGATGCACGGACGAAAAAGCGCCGACGCGCACCAGGCGGCCCGCGGCACCGTCGATCACGCGCACCGGCCAGGGCTCAAGGCGTTCCGGCGCGGGCGGCTTTGGCGTCTCGACCGCGGCCGGGGGCGTCTCGGCGGCGGGTCGGCTCGTGCTCAGCGTTCTTTCGGCAATTCGATTGACCGTATGTGGCGGCTCAACGACCGGAGTCGACGGAGCGACGATCGGCTCGACCTCGGAAAGCGGCGCGATCTTGACCTCGGGCTGTGCGGGGGCGGCCGGACGTGCAGCGGGAAGCCGGACCGTGGTCGCCGCCCTGGGCAGAGGCGCAGCGGGCGGAGCCAGCTCCTCCACGCCGTTCGTGCCCAACCAAAACGCAGCGCCGCCGACCAGCAGGGCCGCGGCCAAGGCGGATCCGATCAGGGGACGCGACCGGCGCGGAGCAGTCCGCGCCGTCGGATCGTCTGGAAGCCACGGCAGCCGGTCCAACCCGGTCGCCGCTTCAACGCGGCTCATCAGCGCATCTCCTCGGCAGCGGCGACGCCCATGAGGTCGAGGCCGCTCCGGATAATCTGCGCGATTCCCAGCGCGAGTTCCAGCCGGGAACGCGAAAGCTGCGGATTATTTTCAACGAGGAAGCGGCGCGACGGGTCATCATTGCCGCGGTTCCACAGCGCGTGGAACTCGGCCGCGAGATCGTAGAGATAGAAAGCGATGCGATGCGGTTCGTGGGCCATGGCAGCGCTTTCGACCACGCGTTGATATTGCGCCCCGCGCTTGACCAACGCGAGCTCCTCATCGTCGAGCAGCGATAAATCGGCGTCACTTGCAATGTCGACGCCGGCCTCGGCCGCCTTGCGCTTGAGCGAGCTGATCCGCGCATGGGCGTATTGGACGTAGAAGACCGGATTGTCCTTCGACGCCTCGACCACCTTCATGAAGTCGAAGTCGAGCGGCGCGTCGGCGCGCCGGGTGAGCATCATGAAGCGGACGACGTCCTTTCCGACCTCGTTCACGACCTCGGCCAACGTGACGAAATCGCCGGCGCGCTTGCTCATCTTCACCGGTTCGCCGCCGCGGAACAGCCGCACCATTTGCACCAGCTTCACGTCGAGGTCGACACGCTCGCAAGGTCGGTAAACCTGCGCTACCGCGAGGCTCTGGGCGAGGACATCGGCGAGATTCCCGAG
>JAXDPR010000227.1:0-10154 GCA_034668265.1 Sphingomonadales bacterium | reverse complement strand
GTTGAGGAAAGAGCGAGGACCGCGGCAATCGCAGACATCGCGGGGCGAATTCTTGCGTTTCTGTGGGTCATACGAAGGGCAACGAACGGCGAACCACTATGGGTACGCGCATTCGACATGCGGGTCGACGCAGCCAAGCGGGGCATCGCCCTGCATTACGGCGTTCGTCCCGATCGGGTGGACGTCATCATCCGCGCCCGATCCGGTCGCGGCGGAAATAGACGCCGACTAGCGCACGAACCGCTTCTTCAAATCGGCCTTGATCGATGCACCGGAGAGATGCGCGTCGACGTTTGAATAGCCTTCCTGCCGGAGGGCCCTGCGGATTTCATCGATGCTGGTTGAGTCGCACGCCAGCTGGAAGGCGCGTTCGATAATGTTCGCGGTCTGCATTCGGATCCCGAAAATAATTGCGGTCCCGTCATGAACGATCCGGCGTCGGCTTCCGTTCCGCCTCGACGCGTCCGTTGGCCTAGTCGTTCTTCAGATTCTCGAGGCCCCGCACGCCGCCCTTCTGCGACGGTTGCGCGGCGATGGTCTTGACCTTCGCCTTCTTGGGCTTGCGGGCTTCCTTGCTCGATCGTTGCTGTCCCTTGGCCATCGTCACGCTCCTGCTCGAAGATTTCCCTGTCCTACACCACTCTGCTCGTGATCCAAGCTGCCGGATGCGCGAAGCAGTCTTCCGGCTCGCTGCCGCCTCCAATCCTCGCCTACTCGTGCGCGTTCCCGCGCGTACGCACGCGTTGAGGCACCAACTTAGCAAACTTCGGGCATCAGGATACCGCGATTCAGCGCACCAGCATCTGCCCAAGCGTCCGCCGCAGCCGGGTCTTCGACTCCTCGCTCAGCTTACCCCTCACGCCGCGGCGCGCTTCGGGGACGTGCGCGTTGGGGTCGCCGCTTTCGTGAAACACGAAATGGTCGAACATCGCCTGCCAGGCGGCGCGCTGCTCGTCCGGCAAGCCTTCGAACGAGAGCAGCGCGTGGATCAACGCGTTGATCGGCGCCAGCCCCGGCTGGGGCTCGGGCGCCTCGTCCCACCAGTAATTGACCAGCACGCTCAGGGCATCGAGCGAGCGCACATGGTGCCACCACATGTGGGGGATATAGATTGCGTCGCCGGGCTTGAGCTCGGCGGTCAGCGCGTGCCGCATCGCCTCGGCGGCGCGCGGGAAGCGCTCGAGGTCGGGCGCCTCGGGGTCCACCAAGCTCGCCGGAGTCCCCGCGGGCGTGAACTCGAACGGGCCGATGTAGAGGTTGGCGACCTGGTCGGGCGGGAACAAGGTGAACCGCCGCCGCCCGGCGACGACCACGGCGAGATTGCTTGCCATGTCGTGGTGGGCCGCGGTCACGACACGATTGCCGATCCAGATGCGCGGCTCGATTGCCGGGTCGAGCAGGCCCAGCTTGTTCTCCTGCGCGAAGCCGGGAAGCGTATCGGCGACCGATACCGCCTGCGCGGCAATCGCCTCGGGCTTGGATGCTCCAGCCGCGCGCTCCACCCGGTCGAGCACGGCGCTGACCGTCGCCGGCTCCTTGCTGAAGGTCAGGCCGGCCATGCCGTCGGTGTAGAACAGCCGCCCTTCATGCTCGGGCGTCGCGATGCTCACCTGGGTCTTTGCGCCGCTGTCGAACTGCCTGAGGTACACGGCCGCGTCGGGAGAGCGCACAATCGGCCAGTCCGTAGCGAGACCGCGCAGCACTACCGGTTGGCCGAGCGCGGTCAGCTCGGCGGCGGTGAGGCGGGTGACGTCCCCCGCATAATCCTCAATCGTCTGAATGGCCCTCGTCCCTCCCGGCGCGCTCGGCATAGCCCAGCAGGTCTTCGACCGGCAAAGATTCCGCTGTCCCCGAGAGCGCGCCAGCTGACCTCCGCTCGTCGAGCGGGCGGGCACTATGTCTAATCCGCTTGGCAATCCCCGGCCATTGGGCGTAGCCTCCCTTTGTTCCATCCGAAGGAAGGAGCCCGTGCCTGTGCACATTCGCTTACTCGTCCTCGCGCTCACCGTTCTCGCGGTGAACGGCGCCGCATCGGCCGCGACGGAAAGCGAACCTCCGCAGATTGGAAAGTATCGCTCGGCGCCCCTTACCAAGCCGAATATCGCGCCACTGCCCCCGGCGGAATTCGACAACACGCTCTCGGTCGGCGGCAAGGACTTGAAAGCACGTGAGGTTGACACGCGGCTCAACGTCGACGTGAGGGTCAACGGTCGCGGGCCCTATCGCTTCGTCGTCGACAGCGGCGCCGACACCTCGGTCGTCGGCCAGCGAATCGCCCGCGACCTCGAGCTTCCGCTCGGAACGCCCGTGATTCTCAACGGCGTGACCGCGCGCAATGTCGTCGACAGCGTTAAGATCGCCGAGCTCACCATCGGCACCAGCAGGATCCCGAATCTCGAGCTCCCGGCGCTGCGCGAAAGCGATGTCGGGAGCGACGGGCTGATCGGCATCGACGCTCTGAGCCAGCAGCGGCTGATGATGGACTTCGAGGCGCACAAGGTGCGGGTCGAGGATGCGCGCAACCAGGTCCGGGCGCTGCCCGGCGATATCGTCATCACGGCCAAGCGGATCCAGGGCCAGCTGATCCTGACCCATGTGCGCGCCGGCAATGTCCCGCTCGACGCGGTCATCGACACGGGGTCGGAGGTCACGATCGGCAACAGCGCGCTGCGCGACAAGCTGATCGGCCGACACCATGTGAAGTTCTGGACCGCGGAAGTGACCGGCGTCACTGGCGTCACCATTCCGATTCAGATGACGATAATCGACCGCCTTCAGCTGGGGCCGGTAACGCTTCAATATGTGCCCATCGCCTTTGCCGACGTGCCGCCTTTCGCGATGTTCGGGCTGTCCGATGAGCCGGCGTTGCTGCTGGGTACCGACCTGCTCGAGAAGTTCCGCCGGGTCTCGCTCGACTTCCGCGCCCGCAAGGTCCGCTTCCAGCTGCGGCAGTGCCGCGATGAAGGGGTCGTCATCCACACCGGGTCGGATACGATGGTGATCACAAGGTTGTCCTCAAGCAACTCCCCCGAAGTTTGCGCGAGATAGGCGCGTGTTGGGGCCCGCGGGCCGCTCCACAACCATTTGTTCACCACTCGGGCGCCAAAATGGCCCGAAGGGTAGGAACTCCATGGCTCAGGCACAAAAGCGACAGCAGCCGGACCGCCGCCGCGTCGAACGCATTGCGCTTCGGCTGACTGCGACGATGCGCGACGGAACCCGCAGCCGGGTCAAGGTGCGGGTAATCGACATGTCGACCCGCGGCTGCCGCATCGAATGCTCGTCCACCCTCACCGAGGACAGCTGGATCTGGCTTAGCATCGCCGGGCTTGAGACCCAATTCTGCCGGGTGGTCTGGCACTGCCAGGAATTCGTGGGCCTCGAGTTTGAAAAGCCGCTGTCGGACGCCGTGTTCGAGCGGCTGCTTGCCGACCAGCAGGCGCTTCCCGAAGCCGCGATCAGGGATTTGCGAAGCATCGCCAGCCGCACCCACTGGCTGGCCCGCAAGGCCGAGGATTCGGACATTGCGATCCTTGCCGAGCTGAGCCGCCGCTGCGCGGTCGATGCGGTGGTCGAGGGGCTGCGCCGCGGCGAAGCAACCAAGCCGCCCCGCAAGAACGGCTGAGCTTTAAGCTGCTGCGGCCGCTCTAGGCGGCCTTCTTTTCTCCGCCGAGCACTCGGGCGATCCCGCCCGCCTCCTCGATCTCTTGCGCCAGGCCGCCGCGCGGCAGCTCCTGGTCGAACGCCCAGGCGAGCACCGCCTCGAGCTGCTTGATCGTGGCATCGTCGCACACTCCGTCGAAGGCCAGCTTGACCACCGGCTTCATCGGCGAGCGCAGCTGGATCTTGAGGCCTTGGGCCTCGACCAGCCGGAGATATTCCTCGGGAGCCTCTTCGGCGTCGAGCGCGAAATCGTAAGCGGCGCTGAGGCCCTCATAGAGGGCGCTGTTGGCGCGCAACTTGGCCATCCGCGCTTCGTCGGCCATGGCCCTGACCTGGGTGAGCTTGTCCTGCAACGGTCCCTCCGTTTTGCCACTGGGTTGTTCCGCCTGTTCGGCCGGCTGCTCCGCAACTACCGGTTCCTCGACTTCGACCTCGGCCTCGACCGGCTCCTGGACTTCCGGTTCCTCGGCGACGGGCTCCTCGGCAACCGGCGCTTCCTGTGCAACCTCCTCGGCCGGCTCTGGATCAGCCGCAGCCTCTTCGAAAGCCTCTTCCTGCTCGGCCACGGGCTCGGGCTCGGGCGGCACCGGCTCAACCTTGACCGACTGGGCATGGAAACCCGTCAGCCCGGCAAGGCTATCGAACAGCTTCGAGAAGCCGGGAGCGGCCTTGGCCGACGCTTTTTGCGGCTCTGCCGCGACCGGCTCGATTTCCTCGGGCTCCGACTGCGGCTCATCGATGACCGCCTCAACCGGTTCGTCGACCTCGTCGGCCTGAACCTGAGCGTCCTCGGCCTCCGCGGGCTCTTCGACTTGGACCGGGGCCTCCTCGACCTCTGCGACCTCTTCGGCGGCCTCCTCGGCCACTTCAGGCTCCGGAGCGGCCTTGGCCGGCTTCTCGGCCGCCTTGGTCCCCTCGGCGGGCACCGTCTCCAGGCTCACCAGCGCGTAGACATAATCGACCCAGGCGCCGCCAGCGCTCAGCGGGAGCAGGGTCACCCAGCAACGGGTGGTTCCGTCGTCGTCTGAAAACTCATCCTCGAACGCCAGGAAATCGCGGGAAATGGCGACGATCGGCAGCTTCTTCGCGACGCAGGCGAGAATCGAGGGGCTCGGCGCGTCCATGATTCGCTCGGGCCAGTCGTGACCGCCGCGCAGCGCTTCGCCGAGATGGCGGATCTCGGCGTCGTGCCCGCCGCTGATCAGCTCGAGCAGCGCGCTGTTCGGGCCGGCGTCGGAGAGTTCCAGGGGATCGAGATCGTGGAGCGGCGGGAATTCCTTGTCGCCGCGAATCGACAGCCAGTAGTTCAGCACGCTCGCATGCTTGCGGCGCTCGGCGGCCTTGATCGTCTTGAAGGCGCTAAGAAGCGCTTCCGCTGAGGCCTGATCGCCTGCCTGCATCCCTGAAGAGGGCGCACCCATGTGTCGACTCCGCTTGTCTAGTCGCGGATGCTTGTGCGCGCCTGGTGCTTAGAAAGGGTTAAGACGGCGCTTGCCGAGATACGAAAACCGCCGCTCGTTTGTTGAGCGGCGGCTTTCGTCCTTCTTGTTGAATGTACGAGATTAAGCGATCTCGCGCTCCTCCTGGTCTACCATTGCGTCGGGCAGGCCCGCATCCGCGTCGACCGGCTCCGCGATGCCCGCGGCCACGTCGCGCTCGCGCTTGTCGAAGAAGGCGGCACGGCGCAGTCGGTTCTTCAGTGACACTGATGGGTTGTTCGCGCTCGGCCCGCGATAGGCGCGCTCGACCCAGCTTTCACCCGGCATCCGGTCGTCTTCGGAGTCGCGCTCGACCTGCTGGGTCGACTCGGGCCGGTCGCCCCAGGTGAACGCCGACGGTCCGACGATCGCCGGCTGTTCCTCGTGGACGATCGGGTCGTGACGCACCTCGGATCCCGAGGCTGCCGCATCCATCGTCTCCTCTTCCATCGCCGGCTTGTCGACCCAATCCTCATGCCAGGCGTCCTCGCGACGGCGTCGGCGCGAAATCGCATAGGCTGCGCCGCCCAGCGCCAACAGTGCGAGCGCGCCGCCGGCGATCGGAAGCGTTTCGTCCGCTGCGTTCGACGGCCTGGTCGCGGCCGGGGCCGGCTGGCTTGCCGGCTGCGCGTTGAGGTCGACTATCGGCGCAACGGCTGACTGACCGTTCGCTGTGCTGGGGGCGGCGGAATTCGTGGCCGGCGGGACGGCGGCAGTAGCCGGGACCAGGTTGGTCACAGTCCTGGTAGTCGCGGTGCGGGCTGGCACGGCCGCTGGTTTGGCCGCGATGTGCGTCGTCCGCGTCGCGGTCGATGTCCGGCTATGGGTCGACGGCGCCTTCGCGGCAGCGCCCACCGGCGTCGTTTCGGTCGCGCTGGTGTCGCTCGCGACCGGCGCAGTGTCGGTGGTCGCCGGAGGTGAGACGTCGGCCGTGGGCGGCGGGCTCGTGGTCGTCACTGGCGGAGGCTGTGTCGGTTGGACTTCCTGGGCGAGCAGGGGGGTTGAAGAGAGCGCCAGGGCCGCGGCAATCGCGGGGAGGGCGCTGGTTCGTGCATAACGCTCGGTTCTGGTCATAATCTGGAACAACCAAGGGCAGTCGCGTCGGTGGCACGATTATCGTTCGGCGGAGGCGTAACTCCGCCGAAGAGAGGTCGTAAGGCTTGGAAAGGGCTGACCAATCAGAATGAGCGTATCGCTCTTCTCATATGGCACGCTCCAGCAGCGGGAGGTCCAGCTGGCGACCTACGGGCGGGAGCTAAGCGGCGCGCCCGACGTGCTGGCAGGATACCGGCTGACGCCGCTCGCAATAAGCGATCCGCGCGTCGTCTCACTGAGCGGAAAGGCGGTGCACAGCATCGCCCGCGCGACGGGCGATCCCAATGATCGCATTCCAGGCATGCTGTTCGAAATCAGCGAGGCCGAGCTCGCGGCGGCCGACGCCTATGAGGTCGCCCTTTATTCCCGAACCCAGGTCAGGCTCGAATCCGGCCGGTCCGCCTTTGTTTATGTCGGAGCGCCATTCGGCTCCTCCGATTAGCGTTATTTCAGCGCCTTCGCCGCCGCGAGCGTCCTTGCAACATGCTGGCTGAAGTCGAGGTCGTCATGGACCATGGCGACCTTGCCGTTCCTGCCGATGACATATGAGGTGCGGGTGGTGATGCCCGGATGTGCCGCCCACGCGACATCATAGCCCTTCTGGATCGCCGGCGTCGCGGTCGCGACCGGGAAGGCGCTGCGGCATTCCTTGGCCGAGAAGTCGTGAAGCGTCTTCAGATTGTCGGCGGACATGCCGATGACCTGGGCGCCGGCCTTCTTGAAGTCGCCGATCGACTCGCTGAAGGCGTGGGCCTCGGCGGTGCAGCCGGAAGTGAACGCCTTGGGGAAGAAATACAGGACCACCGGCCCCTTCTTGAGCTGGTCGGCGAGGTGGAGCTTGAACTCCTTGCCGCCGACCGCGCCGGTGGTGGTGAAGTCAGGCGCCTTGTCGCCGACCTTGAGCGCGGCATTTGCCGGTGCCACGGCGAGGGCTGAAGCAGTGATTGCGACGAGAATCTTGCGCATTGCGGTCTCCTTATGGGGTCCGCTGACCCCTTCCGGACATCGCTTACAACTGAACGCTCAGCTGCGCGAGCGGGCTTATTGGCGCGGCGCGAGCAGCCCGGCCAGAACATAAAACAAGATCATCACCGGGCCGGTCAGCAGGGTCAAGGCGACAAAGCCTAGGCGCACGATGGTCGGGTCGACACCGGTGTAATCGGCGAGACCGGCGGCGACGCCCATGACCTTGGCGTCGCCGCGGTTGATCAGGAAACGTCCGTTCATTTCGGTTTCCTTTGGATTTGAGTGACTTCAGGCGATCGGCAGCGAGGTGGCGGCCGAAACGAGCAGAAGCGCGGAGATAAGCGTGCCGGCGAGAACAGTGGCCGTCTCGCGGAAAGAAGAAGCATTGAACATTTGAAAACCCCTTTGCATATTTTCGTCGAACCCGACCTTCGGGTCCGCGCCTTCAACAATGCACGGGGTGTGCCAATTGGAAAATATCGTTATTTTTCAGTGGGCGTGGTGCGCAGGGTGGCGTTTGGCGCCGCCAAATCCGCCGACTGTTGGTGAAAAATCCCGGCCCCGCCGCTAGCTCGAGGTGGTATCCCCGCCATCGGGGTGGAGGACCTGGCCGGTCATGTAGCTTGAATCCTCGCACGCCAGGAACAGGAAGCTTGGTGCGACCTCGTTGGGCTGGCCCGGGCGGCCCATCGGCGTGTCCTTGCCGAATTCGGGAATCTTCTCGGGCGGCTGCCCACCGGACGGGTTGAGGGGGGTCCAGATCGGTCCCGGGGCGACGCCATTCACTCGGATGCCCTTCTTGACCAGGTTCTTGGAGAGCGAGCGGGTGAAGCCGAGTATGGCTCCCTTGGTCGAACTGTAATCGAGCAGGCCCGGCGAGCCCATGTAGGTCGTCTCGGAAGTACAGTTGATGATCGCCGACCCCTCCGCGAGGTGGGGAAGAGCGGCCTGGGTCAGGAAAAACATGCCAAAGATATTGGTCTGAAAAGTACGCCTCAGCTGCTCTTCGGTGATATTCTCGATATCCGCGTCGTAATGCTGCTCGCCGGCATTGTTGACGAGCACATCGATCCGGCCGAGCTCGTCGACCGCCTGGCGAACGGCCTTCTCGCAAAATTGCTTGTCGCCGAGGTCGCCCGGAATCGTGATGGCGCGGCGGCCCTCCTTCTCGACGATGCGCTTGGTTTCGGCGGCGTCGTCATGCTCGCAGAGGTACAGGATGGCGACGTCGGCCCCTTCGCGCGCGAACAATGCGGCGACCGCGCGGCCAATGCCGCTGTCGGCGCCGGTAATCACCGCCACCTTGTCCTTCAACCTCCCCGAGCCGGGGTAACGGGGGTGCCAGTCGGGCTTGGGTTCAAGTTCGCTTTCGTGTCCCGGTAGCCGGTCCTCGTGGATCATCGGTTCCATGACTTCGGACATGATCGCTACTCCTTCGACGCTACGCCCATGCCCTCCCGCTCGAATTCGTCGATTGTCGCCTCGTGATTCTGCTCCGGCCGCGGCGGCTTGTTGCCGGCCTTTGCCCGCGGCTTCGGTTTCGGGCTTCTTCCGGCCACCTGTCTTCCCCCAGGAAAGTGAGAACCGACGCTTCCCTACGCGGTTCCGGGGGAAGTTGCGATGGCGCGGTTTGCGGCGCGTGGCCGACAACCCTACCTAGACACGATGGCCACCATCGAGGACAGGAGGGACAAGCCCAACGCCGGCTTTGCCGCGCTGTGGCGCTTCCTGCCGATGCTGTGGCCAAAGGGCCAGGCCGAGCTCAAGACGCGCGTGGTGATCGCGGTCGTGCTGGTTCTCGGCAGCAAGGCGGTGACCCTGGTCGGGCCCTACGCGCTGAAGCTGGCGGTCGACCGGATGAGCGCCCACGCCGCGTTCGCTATCGTTGCCGGGCTTGTGGTCGCTTATGCCGGCGCGCGCTTCGGCGGAGTCCTGTTCGACAACCTGCGCAACGCGATTTTCGAGAAGGTCGGGCAGGACGCGGCGCGGCGGCTCGCCGGCCAGGTCTTCCGCCACGTCCACGATCTGTCGCTCCGCTTCCACCTCGAGCGGCGCACCGGATCGCTGACCAAGGTCGTCGAGCGCGGGACCAAGAGCATCGACATGATGCTCTATTTCCTGCTCTTCAACATCGCCCCGACGGTGATCGAGCTCGGCGCGATCTGCGTCATCTTCTTCTTCAAGTTCGGCGGCGGCCTCGTCGTCGCGACGCTCGCCATCGTCGTCATCTACATCGCCTTCACCCGCAAGGTCAGCGACTGGCGGACGCACATCCAGCGCCAGATGAACGAGGTCGACAACAAGGCGATCGGCCGCGCCGTCGACAGCCTGCTGAACTACGAGACGGTCAAATATTTCAGCGCCGAAGAGCGCGAAGCGCGCCGCTACGACGAAGCCATTGCCGCCTTCACCAGCGCCGCGGTGCGCAACGAAGTGTCGCTGGCGTGGCTCAACATCGGCCAGGCGCTGATCACCAATCTGATGATGGCCGGCGCGATGATCTTCACCGTCTGGGGTTGGAGCCGTGGCCGCTTCACCCCCGGCGATGTCGTCTGGATCAACGGCCTCCTCATGCAGCTCTTCCGCCCGCTCGACATGCTCGGCTGGGTCTATCGCTCGATCCGCCAGGGCCTGATCGACATGGAAGCGATGTGGGACCTGCTCGACACGCCCGCCGAGGTCGTCGACAAACCCGGCGCCGAACCGCTGCGGATCGCGCGCGGGCAAGTCCGATTCGAAGGACTGCATTTCGCGTACGAGCCCGAACGCGAAATCCTCAAAGGCGTCGACCTCGACATTCCGGCCGGGACCAGCCTCGCGATCGTCGGGCCCTCGGGCGCCGGCAAGTCGACCATCGCCCGCCTGCTCTACCGCTTCTACGATCCGACCGCCGGGCGCATCACCATCGACGGCCAGGACATCGCCGAGGTCCAGCAGGCGAGCCTGCGCGCG
>JAXDPR010000226.1:0-4985 GCA_034668265.1 Sphingomonadales bacterium | reverse complement strand
GCGGTGGTGCCCATTTTGACCAGGCTCCACGAGCGCAGGATGAATTCCTGGATCGAGGCGCGGATCCACCACATGGCGTAGGTCGCGTGACGGAACCCGCGGTCGGGCTCGAACTTCTTCACGCCCTGCATCAGGCCGATATTGCCTTCGCTGATCAGCTCGCTGACCGGCAGGCCGTAGCCGCGGTAACCCATCGCGATCTTCGAGACGAGGCGGAGGTGCGAGTTGACCAGCTTGGCCGCAGCCTCGGTGTCGCCATGCTCGCGCCAGCGCTTGGCGAGCATATATTCTTCCTCAGGGCTGAGGATCGGGAATTTCTTGATCTCCGCGAGATAGCGGTTGAGCCCGGCCTCCCCACCGGACGAGGGGAGCGAGACGATCCTCTTGTTGTCAGCCATTGTCTTCGTCTTCTCCCATTTACCGGGCGGTTCTTCGGGCGCCCTAGCGAGTTAAATCCTATACACCAAGTGCGTTGAACAGTTCCTGCATGTCAGGCGGCATGGGACTTGAAAACGACAGCCTGCGTTTGCTCACCGGATGGGTGAAGCCAAGCTCGGCCGCATGCAGCGCTTGCCGGTGAAACTGAAGTTCTTTCAGTAGGTTACCATGTGTCTTTCCGGCGCGACCATAAACCGGATCACCGACCAGGGGGTGCCCGATCGAGGCCATGTGGACGCGCACCTGGTGGGTTCGCCCGGTCTCCAGGCGGCATTCGACCAGCGCCCCATCGCGAAGGGGCTGGAGCCGCCGCCAATGGGTCACCGCCTGCTTTCCCCGGCGGTGAAGGTCCTTGGCTTCGACGACGGCGATCTTCTTGCGGTTGGCGGCCGATCGGGCGAGCGGAGCGTCAATCGTGCCCTCCGCCGCCTTCGGTACGCCATTGACGATCGCCAGGTAGCGACGGTCGATCGAATGGGCCGCGAACTGCTTCGACAGGCCCTCGTGAGCGACATCGCTCTTTGCGACCACCAGCAATCCCGACGTGTCCTTGTCGATTCGGTGGACAATCCCAGGCCGCGCAACTCCGCCGATCCCGGAGAGCGAGCCGCCGCAATGGTGCAGCAGCGCGTTGACCAGGGTCCCGTCGAGATTGCCGGCCGCCGGATGGACGACCAGCCCCGCAGGCTTGTCGACGACCAACAGATGCTCGTCCTCGAACACGACCTTGAGCGGGATATCCTGCGGCGCATTGGGGGCCGGTGCCGGTTCTGGAACGGCGACCCGGAACGCTTCGTCTCCGCGGACCTTGAGGGCGGGCTCGCGAACCGGCTGCCCGCCGGCCTCGACGGCGCCGCCGCGGATCAAGGCTTTCAGTCGCTCGCGCGACAGGATCGGGATGGCGTCGGCGAGTGCGCGGTCGAGCCGCCACCCGGCATGGGCGGGCGCCATGCGCACGTCGATCGTCCGAAATCCCCCCATCTTCCTAACAGGATATGGGAATGCGCCTGGCGCCGTTCAACATCGGGACCTTGCGCCAGATTAAACTCTGCCCCATCAACCGCTTGGGATGAACTCCGTCGACCTTGCCAGCCTGCTTTGCTCGCGGCTTTGCCACGACCTCATGTCGCCGGTCGGCGCGCTGAACAACGGCATCGAGCTGCTCGCCGACGAGACCGACCCGGACATGCGCGACAAGTGCCTCGAGCTGCTTGCCGACCGCGCCCGCGCCTCCGCCAACACCCTCACGGTCTTCCGGTTGGCGTTCGGTGCTGCCGGCGGCGTCGGCGAGGAAATCGACACGCACGAGGCGGACGCGGCGCTCCAGGGCCTGTTCGGGCCCGAGCGGCGGATCGAGCTCGGCTGGGTGGTGAGCGACGACAAATTGCCAAAGGTCGCGGTCAAGGTGCTGCTCAACCTAGCCTTGATTGCCGGCGATGCGCTGGTCCGCGGCGGACGCCTGGACGTCGGCGCGGAGCGCGATGGCGGCGAAGTCGAGCTCGCGGTTCGCGCCGAGGGCCCGCGGATCCTGCTCGACCCGGTGCTCCGCGAAACGCTGGCGAACGGCGCCTCCGGCACGGTTGAGCCGCGTGCGGCCGCAGCGTGGCTCGCGCACAATCTGATTGCCGACTCCGGCGGCTCGATCCAGCTGTCAGACGTGTCGGGCGCAGCCCTGATGATTGGCGCTCGGCTTCCTCGAAGCTGACCGGATTGGGCTAACGCGGCATTAACTCCTGCCCGGCATAAGGCCTTTCAAAGCCAGCGCTGAGGGGCGGTTTCGCCGATGGACGACCTGATTTCCGATTTCGTAGCCGAATGCCGCGAGATGCTCGAAGCGCTGGGCGGCGAGATCGTCGCCTGGGAGGCGCATCCCGAGGACCGCGCACGGCTCGACAGCATTTTCCGCTTCGTCCACACCGTGAAGGGCAATTGCGGCTTCTTTGAATTCCCGCGGCTTGAGGCCCTGAGCCACGCCGCCGAGGATGCGCTGGCCGATGTCCGCGCCGGGCGGCGTCATCCCGATGGTGCGCTGGTCAGCGCCGTGCTCGCGGTCATCGACCGGATCGGCGAAATGGTCGCGGCGATCGAAGCCGGCGAGGACATGCCCACCGGCGACGACAATCATTTGATCGACGCGCTCGCGCCCGGTGCGGAAGGGGCGGCCGCGCCCGCCGTCGCTGCCGCTGAAGCTGCGACGAGGGCGTCATCCGCGCCGCGCACGATCCGGCTGTCGGTCGAGCTACTCGACCGCGTCATGAGTACGGTTTCCGACATGGTGCTGGCGCGCAACGAGCTTGCCCGGCGACTTCGCGAATCCACCAGCGACGTGCCGGTCGACGGGGCATTCGAGCGCCTGTCGTCGATCATCGCCGAAATGCGCGACGCGATTACCCGAACGCGCATGCAGCGCATCGAGAATTTGTTCGTCGGCCTGCCGCGGATGGTCCGCGACCTGTCGGCCGAGCTTGGCAAGCAGGTGCTGGTCGACATCGAGGGCGGCGACGTCGAGCTCGATCGCGAGATGATCGAGATGATCCGCGATCCCTTGACCCACATCATCCGCAACGCCGTCGATCATGGCATCGAGAAGCCGGCGGAACGACTGAAGGCCGGCAAACGGGAGATCGGCGTGCTGGCGGTGTCGGCGCGGCAGTCGGGCAACCAGATCCTCATCGACATCCACGACGACGGCCGCGGGATCGACGGCAAGAAACTGGTCGAGAAGGCAATCGCCAGCGGCGTCGTCAGCAAGGAGGATGCGGCGCAGCTCAGCCCGCGCGATAAGCTGGCGCTGATCTTCGAAGCCGGCCTGTCGACCGCCGCGGAAGTCACCGCCATTTCCGGCCGCGGCGTCGGCATGGACGTGGTGCGCTCGAACGTCGAACGCATCGGCGGCATCGTCGAGGTCGACAGCAAGCCGGGCGAGGGCACGCGGATGACACTGCGCGTCCCGCTGACGCTTACCATCATCCCGGCGCTTACGGTCTCGATCGCCGGCCAGCATTTCGCGATCCCCCGCTCGGCGATCGAGGAGATTGTCCGAGCCAACGGGGAGAGCGTCACGCTCGAGCATCTGGGCGGCGCTGGAGTCGCTACGATCCGTGGCCGCCGCGTGCCCGAGGTCAGCCTCGCATCGGTTCTCGGGCTCGACAGCCAAGTCGACGCTCAGGACCGCACCCTGGTTGTGCTCCGTCCCGCCGGCGGCGACGTCTATGCGCTGTCGGTCGACCGGATTCACGACCATGAGGAGCTGGTGGTGAAGCCCGCCGCGCCCGCGGTGATGGCGACCGGGCTGTACGCCGGAACCACGCTGGCCGACGACGGAAGTCCGATCCTACTGTTCGATCCCGCCGGCATTGCGGCGGTCGGCGGCGTCAAGCTCGAGGTGCAGGAACGCACCGCGCGGATTGCCGAAGGCCCTGCCTCGACCGTCTCGAAAGCCACGCCGGTGCTGCTGTTCCGCGGCCTCGACGGCGGCCGCCGGGCGCTCCGCCTGGCGGTCGTGGACCGGATCGAAGAGGTGCCGGCCTCGGCGGTCAACGAGACGGCCGGACAGCTCCGGGTCCAGCTTGGCGAAGTGATCCTTCCGCTGGCGGGTGCAAACGCCGCCGAGATCGGAGAAGGCAAGGTCCGCCTGTTCCGCTTGAACGACGGGCTGCACGAAGTTGGCTATGCTTTCGCGGAGGTCATCGACTTCGCGGCGATCGAGCATGACATCATCCACTCCGAACGGCCGGGTGAGATCAGCGGCGTGACGCTGGTCAACAACGAGCCGGCCGAACTGGTCGACGCGCACTGGCTGTTCGCCAACCATGCAGCCGCCGCGGCGCCGAAGAAGGAGGAACTGGTCTGCCTCATTCCCGACTGGGACCCGTGGATGCAGAACATGCTTCGCCCGCTGGTCGAAGCCGCCGGTTATCGCGTCGTCGACGACGCCGAGAATGAAAAGGCCGACGTCGTCATTGCCTGCCTGGGCGAGGAATTGCCCGAGGACGCCAGCCACAAGACGATCTGGTTGCGGGCCGAGCCTGAGGCGGCGAGCAAGAAGGATTTCAGCATCTATCGCTACGACCGCGCGGGCCTGCTGATGGCCTTGAAGAGCGCCGGTGGAGGGAGGGGCAAGTGAACGAACTGCTGCTGGTCGTGACCATCGCCGGTGAGCGCGTGGCGCTGCCTGCCGCTGCCGTTGAGTCGGTTGTCGAACTGGAATCTTTGATCCCCGTGCCGCGCGCCGCGCCGCACGTCGCCGGTCTCTCGGCGCTGCGCAGCCGGGTGCTCACGGTGATCGATTGCATGCGCTCGCTCGAGCTTGGCGACACTGACTGCTCCGACGGAATCCGCGAGGCGGCGGTCGTCGAGCTGGACGGACATCATTACGCCCTAATCGTCGACCTGGTCGAAGACGTGGTCGAGGCCGCGTCCGATCCGGCGCCGGTGCGAGCGGCGATGGGGCCAGGCTGGGAGCGCGTATCGCGGGGGATGGTGGAAACCGAACAGGGACCGCTGCTTCTGGTCGATGTCGCGGCGCTCGTCGCCGGCGTCGAAGC
>JAXDPR010000225.1:0-4137 GCA_034668265.1 Sphingomonadales bacterium | reverse complement strand
GTTGAAGCCGAGTCCGCAGTTCTTCATCGCTTCTTTCCCCCGAAGAAAGGCATCGTCGCGGCTTGCTTCATCCACCGTGCCAACTGTTCCTCGTCGAGATCCGCGATCGATGCCAGCTCCACACCGCGCGTGGCCTTGCCCATTCCGATCGGCGTGACCGGGGGCTCAGGTGTCAGTTGCGTCCCGCAGATAAACATCAGCTTCACATGACCGATGAATGCGCCGGACGAAAAGCACCAGCCGCCGTCCACTCCGTAATAAGCCATTCCCCACTTCACCGCACGCTGCACCTCCGGCAGCGCCTTGGCAGCCAAAGCATCGACACGCTCGGCGATCTCGCGCTGCGGCTGGGGCAAGCTGGCGATGTAAGCGAACACCGGCGAATCGCCCACCGCAGCCTTCGCGGCGCTTGCCTTGCCGGTCATCGCGGCTAGCAGCTTCACCGTGCCTTCGCTCCGGTCGGACTTCGTGACGACAGGCTTTTTCGCGATCTGACCAAGTTCACGATGAACTCCTCTGCCCGAATGTCTGCACTGGGTCGAAAGCAGACATAAAGGATCGTTACGCGGCCTCGGCCCTCGCGTCCTGCTCGGCGTCGAAGCGATTTCGCGCATCGTGAATGGCCTCGACATTCTCCATCGCCCAGGAAGCAAGTCCGCAAATCGGCTTCTGCAGCGACCGGCCGAGCTCGGTCAGCTCATAGTCGACGCGCGGCGGGATCGACGGCGTGACGGTGCGGCTGACGAGGCCGTCGCGCTCCAGGTTGCGCAGGGTCAGGGTCAGCATGCGCTGCGACACGCTGGGGATCTCGCGGCGCAGCTCGTTGAAGCGTTTGGAGCCTTCGCCGAGCGTATTGACGACAAGAACTGTCCATTTGTCGCCGATACGCGACAGCAGGGTGCTGATTGTCCGGCATACCGGATTGCTGGGGTCTTTCATTGCGCGGTTACCTCCGTGTTTCCCGGCCACAAATTTGTTCGTCGGTCACAAAAAAATCCGTTCTTGTGAGCGATTCGCTGGTGGTTATTTAGGGTGCCTCGGTAACAAATCCATACCAAGGAGGCAATAGTGACCATCTTGCATATCGACACCAGCATCAACGGCGACAACAGCGCCAGCCGTCAGCTTACCAGCGCACTCGTCGACAAGCTCAAGATCTCGCGATGGGACGAGGAGGTGGTCTATCGCGACCTCGCCGCAAATCCCATCCCGCACCTGACGCTCGACCAGTTTGCCGACACGTCGGTGGTCGACGAGTTCCTCGAGGCCGACACAATCGTGATCGGCGCGCCGATGTACAATTTCGGTATTCCATCGCAGCTCAAGGCGTGGTTCGACCGCATCGCCATTGCCGGCAAGACCTTCCGCTATACGGAAGCCGGCCCAGAGGGGCTCGTGGGCGACAAGCGCGTGATCATCGCGCTGGCGCGCGGCGGCATCTACAGCGAGGGCTCGCCGACGGCCGCTTTCGAATTCGTCGAGCGCTACCTCCGGGCCGCGTTCACCTTCATCGGCATCGAGCCGGAGTTCGTGGTCGCCGAAGGGCTCGCGATCAGTCCCGAGCTGCGCGAGCAGTCGATCGGCCAGGCACTCGGAGAAACCGTGCGGCTGGCGGCCTGACCATGGCGGGCTCCATTTCCGCTGCGGTCGAGGGCGACCGGACGTCTCGAACCCTGGCATCGTCGCAGGTGACGGCCAGCGATACCCTGATCCACCGGCGCATTGTTCGCCGCACGCGCGGCACCGGCCACGGGCCAATCACCCGGCTGATGAGCCCGTCCGATCTCGGGGAAATCGTGAAGCCGTTCGTCTTCCTCGACCTGTTCGACGCCGCCGGCTCGGACTTGTCGGGCTTCGGCTGGCACCCCCATTCGGGCATCGCCACGCTGACCTATCTTTGGGAAGGTGACGTTCGTTACGAGGATACCAGCGGCGCCGCGGGCCAGCTCCCCGCCGGCGGCGTCGAATGGTTCAAGGCCGCGGGCGGCGCCTGGCACGGCGGCGGGGCCGGCAAGTCGGGCCGCTCGCGCGGCTTCCAGCTGTGGCTGGCCCTGCCGCCGGGCGAGGAACTCGGTACCTCGGAAAGTATCTATTTGAGCCCCGAGGAGGTTCCCTCGACCGGGCCGGTCTCGGTCCTGCTCGGCAGCTATGGGGGCGCCGAAAGCCCGCTCACGGCGCCGTCCCCGATCAATTACCTCGCGGTGCGGCTCAAAGCGGGAGAAACCTGGCGCTACCAGCCGCCGGCCGATCACGACGTCCTTTGGATCGCGCTCGCTTCGGGCAGCCTCGCGGTTCCCGAACCGATAGCGGCGGGCGAGATGGTGGCGTTCGACAAATCCACCACGGCGATCAATATCCGCGCCGAGGCGGACAGCGAGCTCGTCCTCGGCTCGGCCGCCAGCCATCCGCACGACCTCATGCTGGGCTATTACTCGGTTCACACCAGCCCGGAAGCGCTGGAGACCGCCGAGCGGCACATCGCCGACATCCAGCTGCGGCTGAAGCAGGAAGGGATTTTGTAAGATGGTCGCCAACGACAAAAAATTGATCGCCGTGGTCGGCGCGACCGGGTCGCAGGGCGGCGGCGTGGTCCGCGCGCTGCAGGCCGACGGCAAGTTCAAGGTCCGCGCGCTGACTCGCGATCCGGACAAGCACCGCTACCTCGCCGAGGAAGTCGTCGCCGCCGACCTCGACCGCCCGGAGACGCTCAGGGCGGCCTTCGACGGCGCCTATGGCGTCTTCCTGGTCACCAATTTCTGGGAGGCGGGCGGGGGCACCGATGAGCGCAAGCAGGCGGAGGCCGCTGTCAGCGCCGCCAAGGACGCCGGGGTCCAGCATTTCATCTGGTCGACTTTGCCCGACGTCGAAGCGATCAGCGCCGGTACGCTCGAGGTTCCGCATTTCACCGGCAAGGCGAAGGTCGAACGCATCGTTAGAGACGCCGGGTTCACCAACACCAGCTTCGTCATCGCGCCGATGTATTATCAAAACCTGGCCGGCCTGATGGCTCCGCAAAAGCAGGAGGATGGAACCACGGGCTGGGCGCTGCCGATCGATCCCGCGGTGCGCGGCATCCACGCGGGCGACATCGAAGAGCTCGGCGCGATCGTCGCCGGCGCGTTCGCCCACCCCGAGCTTGCGGGGCACGGCGAATATCTGCCCCTGGTCGGCGACTTGCTGAGCTTCAACGACATCGTCGGTACGCTCAACCGGCAAGGCCATGACCTCAGCTTCCGCCAGGTTCCAGCCGAAAGCTTTGCCGCGTCATTTCCGGGCGCCGCCGAGGTCGGGGCAACCTTCGCCCATTTCGAGGCGAACACCTATCTGGGTTCGGACATGTCGGACGCCATCGCCTTAGCCAACAAGGTCGCGGGCCGGAAGCCGACGCGCTTCGCCGATTGGGCCAAGGCGAACTTCGCGCTCGCCTCCGTCTGACGACAGTATCGGCGAGGCGGCTGCCCCCGCCGCTTCGCCTGCACTCGCGGCCGCAGCACGCAGCCGGTCGCGAACACGGGCCCCGGCGTTCCGCTCCCCCTCCCCAGAACGCCGGGGCTCAAACTTTACGCTGAAAGGCGGCGCGCGCCGGGCACGGTCGTCATGCGGTGCGTGCCGGCGAGGCGGATCGAGCGCTTGCGCACGGTTTCCATGAAAAGCCATTCGCCGGTCGCGCGCTCGGCAGCGCGAGCGCACCAATCCCGAAGCTCGCCGCCTGGAGCAGCGAACGGCGGTCGAGCTCCACGGTCACGCCTAGAACCGCGCCGTCAGCTGCACCCCGTAGGTCCTCGGCTCGCCCGGGATGAACGTCGCCATGCCGATGCTGTCGCCGGTGTTGCCCGCGTCCTTGATATAATCCTTGTCGAGGATGTTCTCGACGAAGCCCTCGATGCGAAACCAGCTGCCCGAGAAATTGTAGCCGAGCCGAGCGCTGACCAAGGCAAAGCCGTTCTGGAACTCATCCTGAACCGTGTCGGCGACGATCTTGCCGCGCGCGATCGTCTGCAGATCGGGCCGGTCGTTGTCATTGTCGAAGAAGACCTTGGATTGATAGGTCACCGCCGGCGTGAAATCGACGCGCCCGCCCGGCACATCCGCCGATGCCGTCAGGCCAACCGAGAACGTGTGGTCGGGCGACAGGCG
>JAXDPR010000224.1:0-4648 GCA_034668265.1 Sphingomonadales bacterium | reverse complement strand
AAAGGCCCCGGTCGCCCGGGGCCTTTCTCGTATACGTATGCAAATGCTCGCCGCCTGCTGACAAACGGCGGGACTGGACTAGTCTCGTCCTTCGACCCTGGCTTTTCGGGGGGAAAGCGGATGAAGCGCTGGATTGGACTGGCCGCGCTGCTGTGCGCGACATCGGTGGAGGCGGAGCAGACCCTGTTCGGGCCGATGCGCAACGGCGCGCCGTTCGTCTGTGCGGACCTGACCGAGGTCGGCGCGACCGCCAGCAGCACGATCGGCTATTGGATCCTCGGCTTCTGGAGCGGGCTCAACGCCGCCAATGATGCGCTGGTCGGCGACGCCACGACGGCCAATGGAGTGGTCGGCGAAGTAAAGCTCTATTGCGCGAGTCACCCGTCGGTGAGCCTGCCGCAGGCGACTCTCGACACCTATGTCGCGATGAAGAAGGCGCACCGCCGCTAACGCCTCCCAGCCGGCCGGCAAGCCAATCATTTTGGTTGTCGGTTGACCGGTGATATGGGCAATCCCTCGTCACCAATGTGTACGATGGGAGGTGTTTATGCCCCAATTCGTGATTGAGCGCGAAATGCCCGGCGTGGGTCAGCTAGGTGCGGACGACCTGAAGTCAGCGTCGCAGACTTCATGTTCCGTGCTCAACGATCTCGGCCCGCAGATCCAATGGGTCCATAGTTACGTGACCGATAACAAGATCTACTGCATCTATCGCGCTCCCAACGAGGAGATGATCCGCGAGCACGCGCAGCGGGGCGGTTTCCCGGCCAACAAGATCTCTCAGGTCAAGACGACGATCGATCCGACTACCGCCGAGTAATCGGCCGCGTGAGCCACGTCTTCGTCTCTTATGCGCGGCCCGATGAAGCGCTGGCGCGGCTGGTCGCCGACGAGTTGCGCGGCGCCGGTTTCGAAGTGTGGCGCGACGACGAGCTGCCGGCTCACCGACCCTATGCCGAGGTCATTGAGGAACGCGTCAAAGAAGCCCGGGCCGTGGTGGTTCTGTGGTCGGCGGAGGCTGCCAAGTCGCACTGGGTCCGCGCCGAGGCCGATACGGCGCGCGGCGCCGCGACGCTGGTCCAGGCAAGTCTCGACGGAACATTGCCGCCGATGCCCTTCAACCAGATCCAGTGCGCGGACTTGAAGGCGTGGGATGGACAGCGGACGGCGCCCGGATGGCGCAAGCTGCTCGCCAGCGTCAGCGCGCTTGCAGGGAGCCCTGAAGCCGACAGCAAGCGGGTGACGTCCCGCGAGGTCTCGATTTGCGTCCTGCCCTTCCAGAACATGAGCGGCGATCCGGAGCAGGAATATTTCAGCGACGGGATCAGTGAAGACATCACCACCGACCTGTCACAGGTTTCGGCACTGGAAGTGATCGCGAGGAACACGGCCTTCACCTTCAAGAGCCAATCGGTGAACGTCTGCGATGTCGCGCGGAAGCTTGGCGTCACCCATGTCCTCGAGGGCAGCGTCCGCAAAGTCGGGAACCGGGTTCGGATCAATGCCCAGCTGATCGACGGCGCGTCCGGCGGTCATCTCTGGGCCGAGCGCTTCGACCGCGACCTTACCGACATTTTCACTATCCAGGACGAGATATCGAACGCGATCGTCGCCGCGCTGAAGCTCAAGCTGCTGCCCGAGGAGAAGAAGGCGATTGCCAAGCGGCGCACGCAGAGCGCTGAAGCTTACAATCTTTACCTGCTTGCGCGGCAATATTGGGTCACCGGAAATCACGGCGACGCTCGCCGCGAGGAGCGCGTGATGCGCATCTGCAGCCGCGCGGTCGAAATCGATCCATATTATGCCGATGCATGGGCGTTGCTGGCGCTTGCCCAATCCAGCCTTCGTTACAGTTTCGGCCGGGACATCGACGACGGCTTTGGCGCCGCAAATGCCGCCCTTTCGATCGATCCCGACATTCCGCAGGCGCGGCTGCCGATCGTCAAGCGTCACCAGCAGCGGGGCAATCACGACCAGGCTGCCGCGGAGATGGAGAAGGCGCTTCGGTTCGGCGATGATTCCTGGGAGGTGAACCGGGAAGCAGGTCGCTATTTTCTCAATCACCGCGAGATCGACACGGCGACCCGGCATTACGAGCGGGCAGTCGAGCTGGTCGACGACGACTTCCACTCGTGGGCAATGCTGTCCACTTGCTACCAGGCCATGGGCGACAAGGAAAAGGTGCGCGCCGCCGGCAAGAAAATGGTCTCCGAAGCGCAGCGTGCCGTTCGGCAGGACCCGAGCAACGGCGCCGCCCTCGGCATCCTGGCGGGTGGCTATGCGCTTCAGGGAGAGCTCGAGCGCGCGCATGAGTGGATGGACCGCGCCATGCTCGTCGACCCGGACAATCTCAGCATGCGCTACAATTTCGCGTGCGTCCTGGCCTCATACGGGCGCGACACCGAGGGCGCGATCAAGCTGCTGCTGGGCGTCCTGCCCGCCGCCGCCGACGCCATGGTGCGCACCGCCGTGGTTGACCCCGACCTTGATCCGCTCCGTGACGACCCGCGTTTCGTGAAGGTCCTGAGCGGCGCGATGAAGCGGCTTGGGATTGCGGCCCCGGAGGCCGCTACTTCACCCGCGCAACCTTGACGATCTTTACCGGGGGGTCGAGCATCTGGCCCTTCATCGCGCCTTCGCCCTTCGTCTCGGAAACGGGTGCATCGAAGATCTTCTTCACGACATCCATGCCCTCGATGACATGGCCGAAGGCGGCAAAGCCGTTGGCATCGCCCTGAGGGTTGCCCGCGTCGAACCCCGGCACGTCAGACAAGAGGATGAAGAAGTCCGAGCGGGCAGTGCCAGGGCCGGCGTTGGCCATCGAAATCGCACCGACGACATTGTGAATACCTGTCTGGCTCGTCGGCTCGTGCGCGATCGGCGGGTAGAGCTTGCGAGTGTCGGACCGAATGCCGCCCTGGATCAGCTTGCTCGTTTCGCTGTGCATCGCTCGATAGAAGACCTCGCCGTCGAAGCGGTGGGTGTCGACATAATGCAGGAAGTTGGCGGTGGTCACCGGCGCATGGGCGCGGTCTAGCGCTACGACGATCCGGCCGACGCTGGTGTCGATCGCCACGGGCACCAGATCTTCCTTTGCGGAAGGGGCCGCGGGTGCGGCGGTCTGGGCGAGCGCGGGCGAGGCAAGGGCGGCGAGCAAGGCGAAGGCGAGGAATCGGTGCTTCATGGGACGTCCGCATAGCAAAGGCAGGATGAACCGCGCCACACAGGCTTTTCCTGCTCGGCCCAACCTCTTATAGCCGCCGCCATGCCCACCCTGGAGCTGACCAACCCAGCCGCGCTGCCGGCCGACTGGCGCGATTTCGTCGCGCTGACCAAGCCGCGCGTGATGAGCCTGGTGGTGTTCACCGGCCTGTGCGGACTGCTGGTCGCGCCCGTGCAGCTGCCGCCGGTGCTCGGCTTCACCGCGATCCTGTGCATCGCGCTGGCCGCCGGGGCCTGCGGAGCGCTCAACCAATGGTATGAGGTCGAAGTTGACGGCAAGATGCAGCGGACCGCCAAGCGGCCGTTGCCGGCCGGCAGGATGGAGCGTCAGTCGGCTCTCCACTTCGGGGTGGGGCTGGGCGGCTTCTCGGTGCTGCTGATGGGGCTGGCGGCCAATTGGCTCGCGGCTACGCTCCTCGCCGTATCGATCCTGTTCTACGTCATCGTCTACACCGTGTGGCTGAAGCCAAGGACGGCGCAGAACATCGTCATCGGCGGCGCAGCGGGCGCCTTCCCGCCGCTGATCGGCTGGGTCGCGGCGACCGGCCATGTCGCGACGCTGCCGCTGCTCCTGTTCGCAATTATCTTCCTGTGGACCCCGCCGCACTTCTGGGCGCTGTCGCTGTTCGTCCGCTCCGATTACGCCGCCGCGGGAATCCCGATGTTGCCGGTCGTAGCGGGCGTGCAGAGCACCCGACGGCACATCCTGCTCTACAGCCTGCCGATGGCCGCCGCGGCGGTCGCTCCGTGGGTGCTCGGCCTGACCGGTCCGATCTACGGGGCCTGCGCTGCGCTGCTGAGCTTCGTCTTCCTGGTGCTCGCGGCGCGGGTTGCCACCAATCGCGCGACCGAGCCTTCGGCCATGGACGCCGAGAAGCATCTGTTCGCTTATTCGGTCTTCTATTTGTTCGCGCTGTTCACCGTCCTGGTCGCGGATCGCTTCCTGCCGTGGTGAAGGTCGAGGACGAGATCATCCGCAAGCGCCAGCGCGAGCGGGCGCGGATCATGGCGTGGCTGCTCGGCGGCTTCGTCGTGCTGTTGTTCTTCATCACCATCGCCAAGACGGGGATGAACTGGTGAACGCCGTCGCCCAGAAGAACCGGCGCACGGCATTGTGGATGGCGCTGCTCGTCGCGGCGATGGTCGGTGTCGCCTTCGCCTCGCCGCCGATCTACCGCACCTTCTGCTCGCTGACCGGTTTCGGCGGGACACCGCTTAGGGCCGAGCGGGCGCCGGGCGCGGTCGCCGGCCAGGTTAGCGTCCGTTTCGACGCCAACGTCCACCCTGGCCTGCCGTGGCGGTTCGAGCCGGAGCAGACCACGGTCGACGTGAAGCCGGGTGCCCAGACGAAAATCTTCTACCGGGCGCAGAACCTTTCGGCACGCGCCTGGACCGGGCAGGCGGCCTACAATGTCTCGCCCGACCA
>JAXDPR010000223.1:0-13166 GCA_034668265.1 Sphingomonadales bacterium | reverse complement strand
AGGCGGACACAATGCCCTTCGGCAATCAGGCTGCAGAACGCGAGCGCTTCGGCGGTAGACCAGTCGAAGCCTTCGCCGGTCGCGAAAATCTCCGTCTAGGCGTCGAGGACGCGCTGCAGCGTCTTGTGGATATTGAAGCCTTCGGGGACGGTCGTCAGCACCTTGCCGAGGCGCTGGACTTCGTCCTCGCCGATCGCGGTCGGGGTGTTGCGGCGCCCGAGCACCGGCTCGTCCGGACGGCCGAGGCCCGCCCAGCGGCCCTCGAACCAGTCGGCCTTGTTGGGTAGATAGGAAATGGCGCCCTCGAACTGGCCTTCGAGCCGATCGACATAGTCCCTGGTTACGGCGTCGATCCACGCCTGGTCGACCACGCCCTCGTCGATCAGCTTCCTGCCGTAGATTTCGCTGACGAACGGGTGCTTCTTGATTGCTGCATACATGAGGGGCTGGGTGAAGCTCGGCTCGTCGCCCTCGTTGTGGCCGAACCGGCGATAGCACCACATGTCGATGACAATGTCCCGCCCGAACGTCTGGCGGAACTCGGTCGCGAGCTTGCAGGAGAAGGTGACCGCTTCGGGATCGTCGCCGTTGACGTGGAGGATCGGCGCCTGGATGCCCTTGGCGACGTCCGACGGATAGGGCGACGAGCGGCCGTACTGCGGGCTGGTGGTGAAGCCGACCTGATTGTTGATGATGAAATGGATCGTCCCGCCGGTGCCGTAGCCGGGGAGCCCAGAGAAGCTCAGGCATTCCCACACCACGCCCTGGGCAGCGAAGGCCGCATCGCCGTGGAGCAGGATCGGAAGCACGGTCTTGCCCTTCGCGTCGCCGCGGATGGTTTGTATCGCGCGGGCCTTGCCGAGCACGACCGGGTCGACGGCCTCCAGATGCGAGGGGTTGGGCAGCAGCGACAGATGGACCTTGTTGCCGTCGAACTCTCGGTCGGACGAGGTGCCGAGGTGATATTTGACGTCACCGGACCCTCCGACATCGGCCGGATTGGTCGCGCCGCCCGCGAATTCGTGGAAGATCGCCGTCGCGGACTTGCCCATGACGTTGGTGAGGATGTTGAGCCGCCCACGGTGCGACATGCCGACGTCGATCTCCGTGACGCCCATCACGCCGCCATATTTGATCACCGCCTCAAGCGCCGGGACCGCCCCTTCGCCGCCGTCGAGCCCAAAACGCTTGGTGCCGACATATTTGCGGGCGAGGAACTTCTCCCACTGTTCGGCATGAATGACCTTGGTCAGGATCGACTGCTTGCCCTCGGGCGTGAAGCTGATCTCGGCGTCCTTGCCCTCCATCCGCTCCTGCAGGAAACGCCGTTCGTCGACGTCGTTGATGTGCATATACTCGAGGCCGACGTGGCCGCAGTAGTTGCGCTGGAGGACGCGGACGATCTCGCGGACCGTCGCCTGCTCAAACCCGAGCGCCCCGCACAGCCAGACGGGCCGGTCGAGGTCGTCGTCGGAGAAGCCGTGATATTCGGCAGTGAGATCGGCCGGCACTTCGCGCCGGGTCAGCCGCAGCGGGTCAAGGTCGGCGGCTAGATGGCCGCGCACGCGATAGGTGCGGATGAGCATCATCGCGCGGATGCTGTCCTCAGCGGCGCGGCGGATTGCTTCGGGGTCGCCGGTCGTCTGCGCGACGCGCTCGGCGACAGCCGCCTTGGCCTTCTCGATGGTTGCCTGGGTCGGGTCGAGGCCGAGGTTCAGCTCGTCGAGCTCCTCGACAGGCCAATTCGCCCGCGCCCAGCTCGGGCCCGGGTCCCGTTCCTCGAAACCAGCGAAGTCGTTCATGCCGAAACCAGTAACTCCTTGAGCGTCGTGCCCAATTCAGATGGGCTTGGGCTGACGGTAATTCCAGCCGCCTCCATCGCGGCGATCTTGCTCTCGGCGTCGCCCTTGCCGCCCGAGACAATCGCGCCTGCATGGCCCATTCGGCGGCCCGGAGGAGCCGTGCGGCCGGCGATGAAGCCTACCACCGGTTTACGACGCCCGCGTTTCGCCTCGTCGGCTAGGAACTGCGCGGCGTCCTCCTCGGCGCTGCCGCCGATCTCGCCGATCATGATGATCGACTGGGTCTCGTCGTCGGCGAGGAACATCTCGAGCACGTCGATGAACTCGGTCCCCTTAACCGGGTCGCCGCCGATTCCGACCGCGGTGGACTGGCCGAGCCCCTCGTTGGTCGTCTGGAACACCGCTTCGTAAGTCAGCGTGCCCGAACGGCTGACGACGCCGACGCTGCCCTTCTTGAAGATGTTGCCGGGCATGATGCCGATCTTGCATTCGTCGGGGGTGAGGACGCCGGGGCAATTGGGGCCGATCAGCCGCGACTTGGAAGCGGTCAGCGCGCGCTTGACCTTGACCATGTCGAGCACCGGAATGCCCTCGGTAATCGTGACGATCAGCGGCACTTCCGCGTCGATCGCCTCGAGAATCGAGTCCGCGGCGAAGGGCGGCGGAACATAGATGACGGACGCGGTAGCGCCGGTCTTCGCGACCGCTTCGTGAACCGTGTCGAACACCGGCAGCCCGAGATGCTCGGTCCCGCCCTTCCCCGGCGTCACACCGCCGACCATTTTCGTCCCGTAGGCGAGCGCCTGCTGCGTGTGGAAGGTGCCGGTTTCTCCGGTCATCCCCTGGGTGATGACCTTGGTGTTCCGGTCGACAAGGATGCTCACGCGACCGCCTCTTGCGCGAGGCTGTTGTCGATCTGCTTGCAGGCGACCAGCAGCTCCTTCACCGCCTCGACACTGACGTCGAAGTTCTCGCGAGCCGCCGCGTCGAGCTGGATCTCGACGATCCGCTCGACCCCGCCGGCGCCGATCACCACCGGCACGCCGACATAGAGGTCGTCGACGCCATATTGGCCGGTCAGGTGCGCCGCGGCGGGAAGCACGCGCTTCTTGTCCTTCAAGAAGCTCTCGGCCATCGCGATCGCGCTGGTCGCCGGCGCATAATAAGCCGAGCCGGTCTTCAGCAAAGCGACGATCTCGCCGCCGCCGCCCCGAGTGCGCTTGACGATCGCGTCGATCTTGTCCTGCGTCGACCAGCCCATCTTGATGAGGTCGGGGATCGGGATTCCGGCGACAGTCGAATATTCGACGATCGGAACCATCGTGTCGCCGTGGCCGCCGAGCACGAAGGCGGTGACGTCCTCGACGCTGACATTGAACTCTTCCGCCAGGAAATGGCGGAAGCGCGCGCTGTCGAGAACGCCGGCCATTCCGACTACGCGATTGTGCGGGAGCCCCGAGAATTCGCGCAGCGCCCAGACCATCGCGTCCAAGGGGTTGGTAATGCAGATGACGAAGCTGTCGGGCGCATGCTTGCGGATGCCCTCGCCGACCGCTTTCATCACCTTGAGGTTGATGCCCAGCAAATCGTCGCGGCTCATCCCCGGCTTGCGGGCGATGCCGGCGGTGACGATGCACACGTCGGCGCCCGCAATGTCGGCATAATCGGTCGTGCCGATGAGCTTCGCGTCGAAATCGTCGACCGGCCCGGCTTGGGCGATGTCGAGGGCTTTCCCTTCTGGTATGCCTTCGATGACGTCGAACAGGACGATGTCGCCGAGCTCGCGCATTGCGGCGAGGTGAGCGAGTGTGCCGCCGATCATTCCGGCGCCGATGAGGGCGATCTTCTTCCGAGCCATGAGGCCGCTTTCCTTGCCTTTTTGCTGGCAGCCGAGGGGGAGTCGGCTGCTCGTGGAGCGCGGCGCCCGATTAGCGAGGTGGCACCCAAGGGGCAACCGCGCGGGCTGCGCCAAGAGCAGGATGCAATTCTCATTGCCCTCAGATGAACGCCGCAACCGTCTCGCGAACGGTTCGTTCGCACCCCACACCCCCGACGATTGGAGATGATTATGACGAAGGTATTTCTCGCCCTCGGCGCCGCCGCAGTGGCCCTGAGCGCGACCCCGGCAATGGCCGACCGAAATGGCAACCACGGCAACCGCCATCATGCCCGCGTTTGTGCCAAGTGGCGTCACGGCAACTGCGTCCGCTGGGACAATCACGGCTATCGAGTTTCGAGCGCTCGCCACGCGCAGTGGAACAACGGTTACCGCTTCGGGCCGCGCTATTCCTACACGACCTACAGCGCGATCCCGCGGCCGATCGTTTCGCAATACAGTCTCAGCCCGGATTATCGCTACGTCTATCGCGACAACTACGTTTATGTCGTGAACCCGCGGACCTACGCGATCGAGCGCGTGATCGACGCTTTGACGCGGTAAATCATACCGCACCGAGGTGAAGGCCGCCGGCCGATGCCGGCGGCCTTTTTTTTGCTACTCGGCTTCGATCAGGCTCAGGATATTGCCGTCCGGATCCTTGAACCAGGCGGTCTTGAAACCTTCCGCGACGTGGAGGTCGCCCCGCCGCTCAAGTCCGGGCAGGTCGTAATGTTCGAACATCACGCCCTTCTCCTTGAGCTCGCTGACCTCCTTGTCGATGTCGTCGACGTCGAAGTTCAGCGCCGTCGCCTTGTTGGTCCCGGCAAATTCCGAGCGATAGACATTGATCAGCGTATCGCCGCTCTTCATCGTCGCTCCCTCGCCGCCCCATTCGTCCTTTGTCTCGAGACCCAATTTGTCCTCATAGAATTTCCGCGCCCGGTCGAGGTCCTTGACCGCGATCATCGGCGTTGCATCGGCTTTTCCAAGCATCGTCGCTCTCCTTTGTAGGCACTTAACGGGCCGGGCCGACCGAGGTTGCTCTGCTGAGAACGGTAACCATTCCGCCCAACGGACGTTCAACACCTCGCAACAAGGATGGTGAAGCAATGAAAACTGCAGTTCTGATCGCCGGTACTCTCGCGCTCGGCATTGCCGGGCCGACGCTCGCGAAGCCCGGCAACGGGCACGGCAACGGGAAGTCATGGCCGCGGCTATGACAATGCTTACGGCTATGGCATCGGCGGCTGCCCGCATGGGCTGGCGAAGAAGCACAATGGCTGCATGCCGCCTGGCCAGGCGAAAAAACTCGCTCGCGGCCAACGCTGGCAGAATGAATACGGCAGCCGCTACGCGTACGGGCAGATTCCCTATAGCGTGCGCAATCAGTACGATCTGAACCCGAACTACCGATATTATTACGACAACGGCTATCTGTATCAGGTCAACCCGCGCACCCAACTGGTGCAGCAGGTAATTAGCGCACTTCTGCGGTAGAGGCAGCGTTGCGCAAGGAGAGGCCGCTCGGGTGACCGGGCGGCCTTTTCTGTTATTGGAGCGCCCATGTCTCTCGAGCAAGCATCGCTTATCGCTCAGATCGCCTCTGCGCTTACGATCATCGCTTCGTTGATTTTTGTGGGAATCCAGGTGCGCCAAGCAACAAGTGCACTCCGCAACTCGTCGTCGCAGGCGCACTCGGCTCTTTACACGCAAATCATTTCGGCGGTCATCGATAACGGCGAATTTGCGTCGATTTGGCGCCGCGGTCTGATCGATCCGGGTGCCCTGGACGATGTGGAATGGGTTCGTTTCGTCGCCTATACGAGCGGCATGTTTCGTTTCTACGAAGCCTCGCGCGTTCAGTGGCTTCGAGGGAACCTCGACGATGAGCATTGGCAGAATATCGAGCAACAAACCAGGACGCTGGGAATGCAACCGGGTGTTCAGGCCTGGTGGCAGGTTCGCGCGCATTGGCATTCAACAGCTTTCCGATCGTGGTTTGAAGGCCTGCAGTTAGGAACCGATCGTTTCATGTATCGCCGCGCGCCAGTTCCCGAGGCTTCCAAAATAGACGAAGGGCGTGTTAGCGGCGATCCCGACACCAAGGAGTAGCCGGCTTGGCTGAATTCACTCTTCCGAAGAACAGCAAGATCAACAAGCGAGGGCGCGAGTGGAAGTCCGAAGAGGGCAAGCGACTCCGCACGTTCAAGATCTACCGCTACGACCCCGACAGCGGCGCCAACCCGCGGTTCGACCGCTACACGATCGACCTCGACAAGTGCGGGCCGATGGTCCTCGACGCCCTCATCAAGATCAAGAATGAGATCGACCCGACCCTGACCTTCCGCCGCTCCTGCCGCGAGGGGATTTGCGGGTCGTGCGCGATGAACATGGAAGGCACCAACGGCCTCGCTTGCACCACCGCGATCGGCGACTTGAAGGGTGACATCCAGATCACGCCGCTGCCGCACATGGAAGTGGTCAAGGATCTGGTTCCGGACCTCACGCACATGTACGCCCAATATGCGCTGATCCAGCCGTGGCTGAAGACCGTCTCGCCGGCGCCGTCGCGCGAACGGCTGCAGTCGCCCGCCGACCGGGAGAAGCTGGATGGGCTTTACGAGTGCATCCTCTGCTTCTGCTGCTCGACGAGCTGCCCCAGCTATTGGTGGAATTCGGACAAGTTCCTCGGCCCGGCGATCCTTCTCCAGGCCTATCGCTGGCTCGCCGACAGCCGTGACGAGGCAACCGGCGAGCGGCTCGACCAACTCGAGGATCCCTACCGACTCTACCGCTGCCACACGATCATGAATTGCGCGAACGTCTGCCCGAAGGGACTCAACCCGGCCAAGGCGATCGCCGAGACCAAGAAGCTGATTGCCGAACGGGCGGCGTGACCGAGCAGGACTATCAAGCCGAAGGCCTCGAGGATGTCGGCGTCCCGCGCGGGGCGACACCCGACCCCGAACACGCGGGCTGGTTCAGCTGGGGCGACTTCCCGCGCTCGAGCTTCGCAGCGGCGACCGGGCGGCTGCTGTTCAAACCTGACGGCCCTGGCCGCGGGCTCGTGTGGATGTTTCCGACCGAGGATCATATGAACATGGGCGGCTCGATCCACGGCGGCGCCATCATGAGCTTCATCGACATGTCGATGTTCGCCGGCGGGCTGTGCGCCGGGATGGACAAGGCGCATTACGTGACGCTCGACCTCACCACCCACTTCCTCGCCCGGGGCCAGGCCGGGACACCGCTCGAGGCCCATGTCGAGCTGGTCAAGCAGACCCGCGGACACGCCTTCCTGCAAGGCGTGGTCAAGCAGAACGGCGAGAATTGTTATAGCTTCAGCGGCACGCTGAAGAAGGTAAACCGGCCCAACGGTCCGTCGTCGCGATGAGCGGGCCCGTAAGGGCTGCATACGACGGTCTGATTGCTGCCCACGAGTTGAAGCCCGATCCCGCCCAGGTGCGGGCGGTAGCAGCGCTCGATCGACTTGCAGGCAGCTTTGACAACGGCGGGTTCTTCTCGCGGCTGCTCGGTTCAAGCAGCGACGGGCCGGCGGGCGTGTATCTCTGGGGCGGCGTCGGCCGCGGCAAATCGATGCTGATGGACCTCGCATTCGTGCATATCGACATCCGGCCCAAGCGGCGTGTGCATTTCAACGAATTCATGCTGGAAACGCATGCGCGGCTGAGGGTCGCCCGCGAGCGCGAGGAAGGCGACCCGGTCGAGCCCGTTGCCGAGCAGATCGCGGCAGAGGCGAAGCTCCTCTGCTTTGACGAAATGCAGGTCACCAACCCCGCCGACGCAATGATCCTGTCGCGGCTGTTCACGAAGCTCATCGCGGAGGGGGTGAAGATCGTGACCACCTCCAACCGCCCGCCCCGCGATCTCTATAAGGACGGCCTCAATCGCGACCTGTTCCTGCCCTTCATCGAGCTGATCGAGCAGCGCATGCTGGTGGTCGAGGTCAATGGCCCGACCGACTACCGCCTGGATCGCCTGACCGGCGTCGAGGTGTGGCACGTCCCCAACGGCTCCGAGGCGACCGCTGCACTGAGCCGCGCCTTCTTCCAGCTGACCGACTATCCGGTGGAAGACCGCGCCAAGGTTCCGTCCGAGGACATCGACGTCGGCGGCGGCCGGACGCTACACGTGCCCAAGAGCCTCAAGGGCGTTGCGGTCTTCTCTTTCAAGCGGCTGTGCGGCGAGCCGCGCGGCGCGGCCGACTATCTCGCCATCGCGAGGCGCTATCATACGGTGATCATCGTCGGCATTCCGGTCATGGGCCCCGAGATGCGCAACGAGGCGGCGCGGTTCACGACCCTAATCGACGCGCTGTACGAGCATAAGGTGAAGCTGCTCGCCGCGGCCGATGCCGAGCCGGAAGGGCTCTATCCAAGCGGCGACGGAAGCTTCGAATTTCAGCGCACTGTCAGTCGCTTAGAGGAAATGCGCAGCGCCGAGTACCTCGCCGAGGGGCACGGCGTCGCCGCTTGACGCGAAGCGCGCGGCGAGTAGCGTCGCGCAACTTATCGCCGGGGGAGGGAAATCATGCGTCATTTGTTCGCCGGGACCGCGCTTGCCGCTCTTGCTTCGACCGCCGCCGGCGCCACCGGCCCCCAGCTGACGCCCGCGCAGCGCGAAGCCACCCACACGATGTTCGAGCATGTCATCGATACGCCCACGGTGATCGGCCGCCACAAGGTGCCGGAGATGGCGCAATATGTCGCGGACCAGTTCAAGGCCGCCGGTTTCCCCGAGGCGGACGTGCACGTCATGCCTTATCATACGGCGAGCCCGACCACCGGAGAGGATGACACGGCCGCGCTGATCTTGCGTTGGCGCGCGTCCGGGCCGACGAACAGGAAGCCGATCCTCCTCCTGGGTCACATGGACGTGGTCGAGGCGAAGCGAGAGGATTCGACGACCGACCCGTTCGTCCTAACGGAGCGCGACGGCTATTATTATGGCCGCGGCACCCTCGATATGAAGGACGGGATCGTCGCCATCACCCGGGCGATGATCGACCTCAAGAAGTCGGGCTTCAAGCCGAAGCGCGACATCGTCGTCCTGTTCACCGGCGATGAGGAGACCAACGGCATCGGCGCCCGCAAGGGCGCCAGCGAATGGCTCGACCTGCTCGGCCATCCCGAGTTCGGCCTCAACGCCGATGGCTTTGGCGGCGGATTCAATGTCGATGGCTCGCCGGCGGGAATCTCCTTCCAGACCGCCGAGAAGACCTTTGCCGGCTATACATTCACGGTGCGCAACCGCGGCGGCCATTCGTCGAAGCCGCGCAAGGACAATGCGATCTACAGCCTCGCGCACGCGATCGATAAACTCGAGGCCTATCGCTTTACGCCGAAGCTCAACGAGACGACGCGCGCCTATTTCACCGCCAAGGCGAAGATGGACAAAGGCCCGCTCGGCGATGCGATGCGGCGCTGGCTCGCCAATCCGAACGACGGCGAAGCTGCGGACATCATTGAGGCAAGCGAGAGCTTCGTCGGACTGACCCGGACGCGCTGCGTACCGACGCGCCTGTTCGCCGGCCATGCCGACAATGCCCTGCCGCAGCTTGCCACGGCGATGATCAACTGTCGCATCTTCCCGGGCGAAGATCCCAATGCGGTCAAGGCCGAGCTTGAGCGGATCGCCGATGACTCGACCGTCGTGGTGACACGCAATGATAGTTACGTAGCGTCACTCGCCTCGCCGCTTCGGCCCGACGTAGTTGCTGCTTTCACTCATGCCGTGCAGACATTGCACCCTGGCATGCCGGTGTTCCCGGAAATGCTGACCGGAGCGACCGATGGCCGTCCGTTCCGGGTTGTGGGAATCCCCGTTTACGGGGTCAACGGAGCCTGGACCGAAGTGCCCACTGACAATCGGATGCACGGCCGCGACGAGCGGCTACCGGTGCAGGCGCTCTACGACAATGTCGTTCACTGGCAGCTGATGCTGCAGGAGCTTGCCGGGAAATAGGCGGGCTAGGCGGCGGCGAGCTCGCGCGCCGACTTCAGCACTTCAGCGGCATGGTTCGGGACCTTCACCTTGCGCCACGCCTTCAGCACGCGGCCGTCCGCGCCGATCAAATAGGTAGCGCGCTCCATGCCCATATATTTCCGGCCGTACATGGATTTTTCGACCCATGTCCCGAACGCTTCCGAGATGCGCCCGTCTTCGTCGGAGACCAGCGGCACCTTGAGACCATATTTGCCGATGAATTTGTCGTGGCTCTTCATGGGATCGCGCGAGACGCCGACGACCTTGACGCCCGCCTTTGCATAATCGGCGGCGAGCGCGGTGAAGTCCTGGGCCTCACGCGTGCAGCCCGACGTGTCGTCCTTCGGGTAGAAATAGAGGACGAGCGGTTGGCCGGGCGACGCAAGATTGACGCTGCTGCCGTCAGTTGCAGTCACAGTGATGGACGGCGCCAGATCGCCTTCGTTGATCATTTCATGCCTCTTGCCTGATGCGGTTCCACAATGTGGCGATCCTCTGCCGCGCCGCGTCATGCTCGGCAAGCAGCTCGTCCCAGCTCGCCGCTCCGCACGCCTCGGCAACCAGCTGCCAGGTTTCCGACGTGGGCTTGACCGCGCCCGGCGCGACGAGGCGCATCATCACCAGCATGCGCGAAAGCAACTTTAGCGCATCAACAATATTTGCCTCGACCAACGATTCGGCTTCGAGCTCCTCCAGCGCGACTTCGAGGCGGGTATTGAGGCCGACATGCCTGGTCAGCTGAAGCACGTGCACGGTGAATTCGAGATCGACCAGGCCGCCGGGTCCGAGCTTCACGTCGAGCGGCCCACGCGGCGGCTTGTGGCGCTCGATTTCGGCGCGCATCGTGGCGGCGTCAGCGACGACCGCGGAATAATCGCGCGGCAACCGCAGGATGCTGTCGATCACTGCGCGCGCCCGCGCCTTGGCTTCGTCCGAACCGAACAGCGGCCGCGCCCGGCACAGGGCCATATGTTCCCAAGTCCACGCCTGCTCGCGCTGGTAACGTTCGAACGCGTCGAGCGAGACGGCGAGCATGCCCTTTGCGCCTTCGGGGCGAAGCCGCGTGTCGACCTCGTAAAGCGGGCCGGCGGCCGTCGGTACGCTGAGCGCCGCGGTGACGCGGCTCGCCAGCCGGTTGAAATAGTCGTTGGGGCCGAGCGGCTTGGCGCCATCCGACACTCCGCCCTGATCGGCAGTGTGGAGGTAGATAAGGTCGAGATCCGAAGCGTGGGTCAGCGAATAACCGCCGAAGCGGCCCAGCCCGAGGACGAGCAGTTCCACACCGGGAAACGCCCCATGTCGTTGTTCGAACTCCAGCGTCGCCGCCGCGCCCAGCGCGAGGAGCGCGCCTTCGGCCACGCCGGCATAGCCTTCGGTAACCTCGAGGGGATCGCGGCGGCGGTCGATCAGCTGCACGCCGAGCGCGAACCGCCGCTCGTTCACCAGCCGCCGGGCGCGGTCGAGGCCAAGGTCATAGGGCTGTCCCGTCATCGCATCGCCGAGCAGGCGCGCAAACTCGTCGGCCGCCGGCGGCATGGCGAAGCTTGAGGCGTCGAACAGGCCTTCGAGCAGCTCGGGGCGACGGGCGAGCTGGTCCGCGAGCGCCGGGGCATGAGCGAGCAGCTTGGCGAGCAAGCGCGCCAGCGCCGGGCGCGCATCCAGAAGCCGGAAGAGGTTCACGCCGCTCGACAGCCGTTCGATGATGTCGCTCAATCGGTTGAGCGCGTGATTGGGATCACCGCTGGCCGCGATCGCCTGGAGAAGCCCCGGAAGCATCGCCTCGAAAGCTTCACACGCGGGATTCGAGCGTAAGGAGCGGGCTTTGCCCGAACGCCAGTCGGCGAGGTGGCGCCGTGCCGATTCGACATCGGCAAAGCCGAGTTCCGCGAGTTCGCGAGCGACAATGTTAGGATCGTTTGACAGGCGCGCGCCTTCGTCGGGCGCGAGACTATCGAAGATCTGCCCGGCGCTTTCGACATGGGGCCGCAACAAATCGAGCAAAGCGGTACCATCACCGAGCCCGTGCAGCCGGGCAACATTGTCCAGCGCGGCCCGGTCGGTGGGAAGCAAATGCGTCTGCGCGTCGTCGACCATCTGCACTCGGTGCTCAACCGTTCGCAGCAATCGATATGCCCCCGCAAGCTCCTGTGCTTGCTGCTGGTCAAGGCGATCGGCCGCAACAAGGGCCGTGATCGCGTCGAGAGTCGCCGGCTCGCGCACGGTCGCATCCCGGCCGCCATGGATCATCTGCTGGATCTGCACGAAGAATTCGACCTCGCGGATACCGCCCCGTCCGCGCTTCAAATCGTAGCCGGGCCCGATATTCGCTCCTTGTGCGAAATGGTCACGGATGCGAGCCGAAATCTGCCGCACTTCCTCAATCACTCCGAAGTCGAGCGAACGCCGCCAGACGAAGGGCCGGATCGCGTCAAGGAACGACCTGCCGAGCGCCAGGTCGCCGGCCGCGGCCCGGGCGCGGATGAAGGCCGCGCGTTCCCACGGCAGCGCGCTCGATTCATAGTGCGAAATGGCCGCGTTCACGGAAAGCGCGATCGGAGTCACTTCCGGCGACGGCCTAAGGCGCAGGTCGACGCGTTGGACATAGCCGTCCGCGGTCCGCTTTTGCAGCAGCTCGATCAGCCGACTGCCGATACGGACGGCAGCTTCGCCGGCCTCGTCGCGGCTGCGCCTCGGCAGACGCTCCGGGTCGAACAGCAGCATCAGGTCGACGTCCGACGAATAGTTGAGCTCGTGGCTTCCGAGCTTGCCCATGGCGATGACCGCGAAGCCTTGCGGATCGGCATCCGGAACTCGCTCTGCAATCGCCGCGAGGACCGCCTGGTCGATGGCACTGTCGGCAAAGTCCGACAGGAGTTTGGTCACTTGCTCCAGCGCGAGCTCGCCCGAAAGATCGCCAAGCGCCACTGCGAGCGCGAGACCCTGGCGGCGGCGGCGAAGTGATGCGGCGAGATCGTCACCAGATGCCTGCAGCGCGCCGTCGGCGGCGCCGGCCGCGCCCAGGTTCAGGAAGGCGTCGGCGATATCCGGGCGCGCTTTAAGGGAATCACGCAAGAACGGGCTGTGCTCGCACGCGCGGCGCATCGCCGCGGCCCGATCGCTAGTCGAAGAATCGCGACTCATCGGGCCCTTTTGACCGTTTCGCTCGCGATTCCCACGAAACTTCCGTCGGCTCTCGGTCGTTTCTCTGGAGAATGAACGTGGAACGAGATTCTCCTTCCGCGTCGGAGTTCAACGCGATTGACCGCCAAATCATCCAGGTGGACCTGACTCCGACGCAGGCCGGCATCACTGCCGCGCTCCGCCGCGCCTTCCAGGCTGCGGCACACGAGCCGTGCAGGCACGATTTCGACGATCTGCTGCGCCGCCTTAATTAGGCGCCCTGTTCCCCGGTCCCCGCTGGATGCTCGTGGTCGCGGCTGAGCTCGTCGACCTCGCTCATTATCGTCTGCAGCGCCGAC
>JAXDPR010000222.1:0-9879 GCA_034668265.1 Sphingomonadales bacterium | reverse complement strand
CGGACAGATGCTCGGCATGGCTCCGCGCGACGGCTGGACCGGGTGGGACCGGATCGAGGCCCTGATCCCGGAAGCCGAGCTTGGCGGCCTGGAAGCGGAGCTGCGCGCGCAAAGCCAGGGCCTCGCGACCTACGAGGCCGAGTTCGACCATTTGGCCGAGCTCAACGGGCCGCTCGCCGACAAGGTCATCCAGCAACGGGTGCCTGAACCGGCCTGAGCTAGAGGCTCTGTTCCTCGAAGCCGCGCTGCTTCACCAGGCGGTCGAGCTCGACCAGGGTCGTGAGCAGGCCCTCCATGCGGTCGAGCGGCCAGGCGTTCGGTCCGTCCGACCTGGCGCTTGCCGGGTCCGGATGGGTCTCCATGAACAGGCCCGCGATCCCGGTCGCCACGGCGGCGCGGGCCAACACGGGGACGAACTCGCGCTGTCCCCCCGAACTGGTCCCCTGCCCGCCCGGCAGCTGCACGCTATGGGTCGCGTCGAACACAACAGGGCAGCCTGTCTCGCGCATGATCGCGAGGCTGCGCATGTCGCTGACGAGGTTGTTGTAGCCGAACGACGCGCCTCGCTCGCAGACCATGATCGTCTCTTCGGCGACGCCCGCAGCGCGAGCCGCGCCGCGCGCTTTGTCGACGACATTCTTCATGTCGTGCGGCGCCATGAACTGCGCCTTCTTGATGTTCACGGGCTTGCCGTAGGCGGCGACCGCATGGATGAAATCGGTCTGCCGGGCGAGGAAGGCGGGAGTCTGGAGGACGTCGACGACTTCCGCGACAGCCGCGATCTGCTCGATGTCGTGGATGTCGGTCAGCACCGGCACTCCAACCTCGGCGCGGACCTTTTCGAGGATGCGCAGGCCTTCGTCGATGCCCGGCCCGCGATAGCTCTGGTCACTGGTTCGATTGGCCTTGTCGAAGCTCGACTTGAAGATGAAGTGCACGCCGAGCTTGTCGGTCACGGCCTTGAGCCGTTCCGCCGTGCGCAGCTGCAATTCCTCGCTCTCGACCACGCACGGTCCGGCGATCAGGAACAGGGGCTGTTCGAGCCCGACAGGACGTCCAAGCAAATCCATGGCGCGACGCGTTAGCCGACCATCGCCGCTGCCGCCACCATCACCGCTCGCCATGGACGCGGTCCCAACTTGTCTGTAATCGGGACACATATGATTGCGACCAAGCGTGCGGACGTGTGGGTGCTCCTGGGTCCGCACCGCGGGGACAATCATCAGGTGCTGGCGCTCGCCGAAGGCCTTTGCGTTCCGTTCCGCCCGATCCAGATGCGCTACCATTGGTACTCGCACCTGCCGGCGGTTCTGCGCAGCATCGCCATCTCCCAGCTCCAGCCCGAGGCGCGCGCCGAGATCGCCCCGCCCTGGCCGTCACTCGTGATCGGCATCGGTCAGCGCAGCGCCCCCGTCGCCCGCTACATCAAGCAAGCTTCGGGCGGCCGAACGACCATCGTCAGGCTCGGCGACCCGATGGTTTCACCACGTTTATTCGACCTCGTTGTCACGACCCCTCAATATGCGGTGCGCGACGCGGAAAATGTGGTCCGCCTGCCGGTCACTATCACCAATCCTCCGACCTCGCCCGATGCTGCCGAAGCGCGCTGGCTCGAGGCCTTCCCGCGGCCACGGCGCCTGATCGCGCTGGGCGGCGCAACCTCCCTGTGGCAGCTCAAGCGCTCCACCATCGCGGCCGTCACCGAGACCTTGCTCGCCAAGTCCGACCGCGACGGCGGCTCGGTCATCGCGGTAACCAGCCCGAGGACCTCGCAACGGCTCGCAGCCGCGGCGCGCGCGGAGCTCGGTTCGCTTGCCGTCGTTGACGGAGACTTCCCGCGCTACAATGCCCTGCTCAGCGCGGCCGACGAAATGTACGTAACCGGCGACAGCGTTTCGATGTTGTCGGAGGCGGTTGCATCCGGGAAACCGGTCGGCCTCATCCCACTCGACCCGAACCCGATCGGCTCGATCATTCGCGCGGCGGAGGAGCTTCGCGGCCGCCGGTTTCGGATTCGCGACCTCACCCGGTTCTGGGACGACCTTCGCGCTCGTGGCCTCATCGGAACGGTCGAGGAACCGCGTTGCGGCACGCTCGAGGCCGAGGCGCTGGAAACGGCGTGCGCAGCGGTCAACGCGGCGCTCGACGGGCGGCTGCCCGAGACCGTCGTGCGAATTCGCGTTCGAGCGGGCCGGCGAGCGCCCCGCGCCGCAACGGGCTAGGCGAGCCCTTCGACGATCGCGACAGGACTCCAATCGCCAAGTGCGTAGCGCGTCGCGAAGTCCGCCGGGTACGGCTCGCCGGCGTGGATCCCGCCGCTGACGAAGATCGCGTCGAAGCCCATGCGCGCTGCGCCCAGGATGTCGGTTTGCAGCCCGTCTCCAACCGCAAGCACCTCGCTTGGCGGCGGATCGCCGGCGAGGTGCAGCGCATGGCGATAGATGGTCTCGTGCGGCTTGCCGTACCAGGTCACCCGTCCGCCGAGCCCCTCGTACAGATCGGCGATCGCGCCCGCGCAGGCCTCGAGCACGCCGCCGCGCATCACCACCCGGTCGGGGTTTAGGCAGTGCATGTGGACGTCGCGTTTCACCCAGCGCTCGAGGTCGGCACAATAATCCCGTGGGTCGGGCCGGTCCTCGGTGATTCCGGTGCAGGCGAGATCGGTAAAGTCCTCGCCTTGCGCGATCCTGACGCCGCGGCCTTCGAGGATCGCAAGGTCGCCGCGCGTGCCGACAAAGCCGACCGGCCTGCCAAGCGCGTTTAGCGCTTCGATGCCTGCTTCACCGCTGGTCGCGATCCCGTCCCAGCACTTGCGCGGCAGGCCGATACGCTCGAGCTGCCGAGTCACCGCCTCCGCCGTGCGCGGGGCATTGGTGATGAGGCACACGAAACGGCCCTCGTCTCGCCAGCGACACAGCCGCTCCGCCGCGCCCGGATAGAGGCTTACGCCGTCGTGAACGACGCCCCAAACGTCGCACAGGATCAGCCGGTACTTCGGGTCGAGCGCGTCCAGCGGGCTCATTCGATTCCCGCTTGCTGGAGCGCCTGCTCGATCGGCGCGACATCCTCCGGATTGTTGAGCTCGCGCAGCGCGAAGGGCGGCGTATCGACCTCTACAACCGCAATCTGCACGCCCGAAGCAAGGAACCGCAACTGCTCGAGGCCTTCGAGCTGTTCGAGCTCGCCCGGGGATGTCCTGGAATAAAGCTCGAGCGCCTGCGGACGATAGGCATAGACACCGACGTGCAAGCGGACCGGCGACAGCTCCCCGTCGAGCGCCCCTGCCGGAAGGTGTGGAATCAGTTGCTTGGAAAAATAGAGTGCGCGGCCTTGCGCGTCAGTCACGACCGACGTTCCCCCGACCTTGCCGGCCGCCTCCTCGGATTGGAGCGCGCGCACCTCATCGCTCTTCAGCCGCAGCGCCGGCGTCGCGACGAGCGCGTCCGCATCTTGCTCCATGCGCGCGATCAGCGCCTCAACGAACGCCGCCGGCGTCAGCAGCGCATCACCCTGGAAGTTGATCACCAGATCCGGGCCGTGCAGCTGGGCGAGCGCCTCGGCGCACCGCTCAGTCCCATTGCGGCACTCGGGCGAGGTCATGATCACTCCGACACCGAGCCCCGTGCACGCATCGGCGATGCGCTCGTCGTCGGTCGTCACGAACACGCCGGACACGCCCCCCACCCGCCGCGCCGCCTCGACGCTGCGCTGGATCAGCGGCTTGGCGACACCGCTCGCGCCTTTCAGGGGGACCAGAGGCTTGCCCGGGTAGCGCGACGATTGGTAGCGCGCCGGGATCAGGATCACCGCATTCATCGGGCGGCGGGGCAATCGTGGATGTGCAGCACGCCGACCGGCTTCTTGCCGCGGCCGTCTTCCTTGACCACGAACAGGGCCGTGATCTTGTGCTCGTCGAACAGCACGAGCGCATCGTCGATCAGGTCGTCGGGTTTCAACGTCTTTGGATCGCGAGTCATGAACTCGCCGGCGCTATGTTCGAGACCCCGCTCGATGTTGCGACGGAGGTCACCGTCGGTGATCACGCCGATGAGGTATCCGGACGCGTCGGTCACCCCAACCACACCGAGCCTTTTTACGGACATCTCCACGACCGTGTCGTGCATTGAGCTGTCAGCCTGCGTGAGCGGCAGCGACTTGCCGCCGTGCATGAGCCGCCGCACCGGCTTGAGCCTGGCGCCGAGCGAGCCGCCTGGGTGCAGCCGCCCGAAATCGGTGCGCGTCACCCCCTTTTGCCGCATGACCGTCATCGCCAGCGCGTCACCAAGCGCCAAGGCCATGGTCGACGAGGTCGTCGGCGCAACCGATTCGGGCCCGACCTCCGGCCAGTGCGGCAGGACGAGCGATGCACTCCCGGCTTGGTCCAGCATCGTGCCGGCGTGGCCGGTGATAGCGATGATCGGGATGTGCCCGAGCTGGAAATGGTCGATCACCGGCTCGAGCTCCGCGGTCTCGCCGCTTTGCGAGATGAGGATCGCGACATCGCCCTCGGCGGCCATCCCGATGTCACCGTGAATCGCCTCCGCGAGGTGAAGGAACACGGCGGTCGTGCCGGTCGACGCGAAGGTCGCGGCGATCTTGCGCGCGACGTGGCCCGACTTGCCGAGGCCGCTGACGATTAGCTTGCCCTGGCATGCGCAGATCAGCTCGACCGCTTTCTCGAAAGGCGTGCCGAGTTGGTCCGCAAGCGCATCGAGCGCGCGAGCTTCATCGTGGAGGATTGCCTGCCCGAACTCGAGGACGCCGATGGAGGTATTGCGGTCTGCTGCCATGGCCGATTCCTAGAAGCTTGACGGCTGTGGCGCCAGCGGCTTGGGTCGCGCATCCGAAGGGAGCCTTTGAATGGCGAAACGACTGACCCGATACATATTGATCGCGCTGGTCCTCGGACTCATTACCGGTTGGGCGATCAACGCGACCATAGACGACGGTTCGCCTGAAAGCGCCGCCCGCCTCAAGTCGATCGCCGATTATCTCAGCATCGTCACGGTGCTGTTCCTGCGCCTGATCAAGATGATCATCGCACCCCTGGTCTTCTCGACGCTGGTCGCCGGAATTGCTCACATGGGCGACGTCGCCGCCTTGGGCCGGGTCGGCCTTCGTTCGATCCTGTGGTTCATTCTCGCGACCTTCGTCTCGCTGACGCTGGGCCTGGTGCTCGTCACTTTGTTGCACCCCGGAGTCGGCCTCAACCTGCCCTTGCCGCCGGCGACTGCGGCGAGCGGAGTTGAAACCGCCGCCTTCAGTCTCAAGGATTTCATCAGCCACGTCGTTCCCGCCTCGATCTTCGAGGCGATGAGCAGCAACGAGATCCTGCCGATCGTCGTTTTCTCGGTCTTCTTCGGGGTCGCGCTGACTTCGATCGGAGAGAGGGGCAAGCCCGTAGTCCGCGGCGTCGAGGCGCTCGTCCGCGTCATGCTGCAGGTGACGAATTATGTGATGCGCTTCGCGCCATTCGCGGTGTTCACCGCGGTCGCCAGCGCGCTCGCCGAGCGCGGTCCGCAGATCATCATGACCCTGGGCAAGTTCGTCGGCAGCTTCTACCTCGGCCTCGCGTTCCTGTGGGCGATCCTGATCGGCGCCGCCTTCGTCATCGTCGGGCCGCGAACCCGTCACCTTGTTCGCTATATCCGCGACCCGGTTGTTCTCGCCTTTTCGACCGCGTCTTCGGAAGCCGCTTACCCGCGCACCCTCGAAGAGCTGGAGCGGTTCGGCGTCCCGCCGCGCATCGCCAGCTTCGTCCTGCCGCTGGGCTATTCGTTCAACCTCGACGGGTCGATGATGTACATGACCTTCGCGTCGATTTTCATCGCGCAGGCCTATGGCATTCACCTCAGCCTGGGCCAGGAAATCACGATGCTGCTGGTGCTGATGATCACCTCGAAGGGCATGGCCGGAGTGCCGCGCGCCAGCCTGGTGGTGATCGCCGCGACCCTGTCGATGTTCAAGATTCCCGAAGCCGGCCTGCTGCTGATCCTCGCGGTCGACCATTTCCTCGACATGGGCCGCTCGGCGACCAACGTCGTCGGCAACGCAGTCGCCGCGAGCGTCGTCGCGCGCTGGGAGGGCGATCTCGGTCCTCCACTGTCGCCCGACATCGAGCCCGCGGCTCCGGCTCGCCGAAATCCGCGCAAGGCGGCCTGACCGTCAGCCGAAGGGCTGGTCGATGCTCGGCGGCGGTTGGGTGAAGAACTTCGGCCCTTGCGCCGTCATGTGCCAGCAATCCTCGATCCGCACGCCGAACTTGCCGGGAATGTAGAGCCCCGGCTCATCGGAGAAGCACATGCCGGGCGCGAGTGGCGTCGTCTCGCCATGGACCAGATAGATCGGTTCATGGACCTCCATGCCGATGCCGTGTCCGGTGCGGTGCGGCAGGCCAGGCAAACGGTATCCGGGCCCGAAGCCCCAGCTTTCGTAGGCACGGCGCACGGCATCGTCGACGCTTCCGGCGGGAACGCCGGGCCTCGCCGCCGCGATGGCGATCTGCTGGCCGCGATGCACCTGGTCCCACAGCTTGCGCTGCTCCGCCGTCGGGTCGGCGCCGAACACGAAGGTGCGAGTAATGTCCGCCTGGTAACCGTGCACACTGGAGGTGCAGTCCATCAGCACGATCTCGCCGCGCCGGACGACCTGTGGCTTGTGCGATCCGTGGGGATAAGCCGAGGACTCGCCGATCAACACCAGCCCGCCGTCATAAGCCGAGCCGTATTTCTTATGGGCGGCGGCAATAATCGCGTCGATGTCCGCCGGGGCCATGCCTTCGCGGGTCCGCGTTCCGGCATAGCGGAGCGAGGCGAGCATGATATTGTTGGCGGCCTGCATCAGCGCGAGCTCGGCGGACGACTTGATCATCCGGCAACCGCGCACGACGGGATTGGCGCTGACCACGCGAACGGCCGGCAGCTGCTGCTCCAAGCGATCGAGAATGAAGTAGCGGTCGGTCTCCTCGAAGCCGACGGTTCGGGCGCGCTGGCCACGAAGGAAGTCCGCGACGAGCTTCAGCGGCTCCTCGTCCTCGTTCCAGGTGCGGATCTCGGCCGGGATCGACAGGCTCTCGGCGACCGACGGTTTCTCGAAAAAGGGCGTGACGATGATCGGATCGCCGTGCGCCGGGATGACCGCCGCGGTCAGACGCTCCGACCGCCACCATTGCACGCCGGTGAAATAATCGAGGCTGGCGCCGGGCTCGACGATGATCGCGTCGATCCCGTGCCGCGCCATCAGCGAGCGGGCCTTGGCGATCCGCTGCAGCCGCTCGGCCGAGCTGATTGGCGGCGGGATCAGAATCGCGGGCAGCTCGGCCGCGGCCTGAGCGATCAGCCGGTCCAGCGGGATGGTCATCGCGGCGGCAAGCGCGCCGGCACTCCCAATAAATCCCCGCCGGCTGGTCGTCGATTGGATCATGCCCGTCCCCTTGCAGCCGTCAATGTTGCACGGCCGCAGCCAATCGGCCAGCAGGCGCGCTCCCATGTTCGATTCCCTCAGCCATGATGGCGTGAAGCGCCCCGGCACGCGCGAAATGACGGTGATGCTCGCCGGCCTGATGGCATTGAACGCGTTTGCGATCGACGCGATGGTGCCGGCGCTTCCGGCGATCGGCCGCTCGCTCAACGTCGCGCAGGAAAATCACCGCCAGCTCGTCGTCGTCGCTTATTTCGTCGGTTTCGCCTCGACCCAGCTGTTCTGGGGACCGCTCGCCGACCGCTTCGGTCGCAAGCCGATCCTCGGGACGGGCATCGCGCTTTACATCCTGTTCGCCTTGCTGTGCGCCTTCGCCAGCAGCTTCCCGCTGCTGATCGCCGGGCGGGTCGCGATGGGCGCGTCGGCGGCGGTGACCCGGGTGCTGGTGGTGGCAATGGTGCGCGACCTGTTCGAGAGCGAGGCGATGGCCAGGGTCATGAGCCTCGTCTTCATGACCTTCATGCTGGTGCCGGTGCTCGCGCCCAACATCGGCCAGGCGATCCTCGCGGTCGCGTCGTGGCGAGCGATCTTCGTCGTGCTCGCCATCTATGCACTGGCTATGCTCGCCTGGTCGTCGTGGCGGCTGCCCGAGACACTCCACCCCGAATTCCGCCGCTCGCTGCGCTGGAGCGAGATGACGAGCGCGATCCTGCAAACTGTGAGCGACCCGCTGTCCCGCGGCTACACGCTGGCGCTCACCGTCACCTTCGCGTCCCTCGTCGCTTACATCTCCTCGATCCAGCAGATCGTGTTCGACGAGTTCCACCAGGGCCGGCTGATCGGGCTGGTGTTCGCCGCGATCGCCGCGCCGATGGCGCTCGCGTCCTGGCTCAACTCGCGCTTCATCACCCGCTTCGGCCTGAGGCGAGTCGGGCACAGCGCCGCGCTCGCGTTCGCGCTGGTGACGCTCGCCCATGCCGCGATCGGGCTCAGCGGACATGAGACGCTGCCGCTGTTCGTCATCATGCAGGGCCTGGCGATGGCGACCTTTGCCTTCACCTCGTCCAACCTTGGAACGCTGGCGATGGAGCGCATGGCGCCGATCGCCGGCACCGCTTCGTCGGTCCAGGGGGTGGTCGGGACGCTGGGCGCGGCGATCATCGCTTTCCCCATCGGCCAGGCGTTCGACGGCACCGTGCGCCCCTATTTGCTGGGCTGCGCGGCCTGCGCCGTGCTCGGCTTTGCAATCATCGTCCTGACCGAGCCCAAACGCCTGTTCGCGCCGATCGGCCGCGCGCCCGAACCCGCACCGTGCACTCCCGAGGACCTCTGCTGAGAATGAGGAAAAGGGGCAGCGGGCGGAGAGCGTGCTTTCAACCGCCCGCTGCTGGGGAGCTTTATTCGGTAAGTTCGGTGTCCGTGTCGTCGGGGCCTGCGCCGACCATCAAAGCCTCGCCGACTTCCTCGGTGCGGCCGCGGATCGCATTTTCGATGCGTTGGGCGACGTCCGGATTTTCCTTGAGGTAGACTTTGGCATTCTCGCGCCCCTGGCCGATACGCACGCTGTCGTAGCTGAACCAGGCGCCCGATTTCTCGACCAGCCCGGCCTTGACGCCGAGGTCGAGGATCTCACCGACCTTGGACACGCCCTCGCCGTACATGATGTCGAACTCGACCTGCTTGAACGGCGGCGCGACCTTGTTCTTGACGACTTTGACGCGGGTGGTGTTGCCGACGATGTCGTCGCGGTCCTTGATCTGCCCGGTGCGGCGGATGTCGAGCCGAACGCTGGCATAGAATTTGAGCGCGTTGCCGCCGGTCGTCGTCTCGGGATTGCCGTACATGACGCCGATCTTCATCCGCACCTGGTTGATGAAGATGACGGTGCAGCGCGAGCGGCTGATCGAGCCGGTCAGCTTGCGCAGCGCCTGGCTCATCAGCCGCGCCTGCAGGCCGACGTGGCTGTCGCCCATCTCGCCCTCGATCTCGGCGCGCGGCACCAACGCCGCGACCGAATCGATGACCAACACGTCAACCGCGTTCGAGCGCACCAGAGTGTCGACGATCTCGAGCGCCTGCTCACCGGTGTCGGGCTGCGACACGATCAGCTCGTCGATGTCGACGCCCAGCTTCTTGGCATAGCCCGGGTCGAGCGCATGTTCGGCGTCGACGAAGGCCGCGGTTCCGCCGACCTTCTGCGCTTCGGCGATCGCGTGCAGCGCCAGCGTCGTCTTGCCCGAGCTCTCCGGCCCGTAAATCTCGATCACCCGGCCGCGAGGCAGGCCGCCGACGCCAAGCGCGATGTCGAGCCCGAGGCTGCCGGTCGAGACCGTGTCGATCTCGATCTTCTCGCGGCTGCCCAATTTCATCGCCGAGCCCTTGCCGAAGGCGCGGTCGATTTGGGCAAGCGCCGCTTCGAGCGCCTTCTGACGGTCCATGCTCGGATTTTCCATATTGCTG
>JAXDPR010000221.1:0-4279 GCA_034668265.1 Sphingomonadales bacterium | reverse complement strand
CCAATCGCACCGAATGCGCCGAGACCGTCAGGCTCCTGGTTTCCGATGGCGAGGACCAGCGCCTGTGCCGCGGCCGACGATCCGTCCTCGAAGCCGACCTTCCAGCCGTCGCCGTCCCGCGCCGCGTTGACCGCGGTCGCCTCGATCAGCTCGACAAAGCCGCTACCGGCCGCGTCGGCCAGCAGCTCGCCGAGATATTTTGCGAAGAAACGCCGCTGGGCGAAGCCCCGGGCGCTGCCGCCCTCGGCTTCGTAGCGCCGGGCGAAATGATCGGGCTCCCCGGCCAAGGCGCTCATCCCCTCGGCGCGGACATTGAGCAGATGCGCGGGCTCGGTCGTCGAATAGGCGACGCCCCGCCCTATCCGGCCGCTGCCGTCGATCAACAGCGAGCTAATGCCTCGGCGGGCGAGCTGGGCGGCGAGGATCGTTCCCGACGCCCCGCCTCCGACAATCGCGACCGAAACCCGGTCAGATTTCGTAGTCAGACCAGTTCTCCGGATTGGCTGCGCCCGCTTTGCGCGACTGGATATGATCGTAGATGCGAGTCACGGTCTTACCCGCCGTTTCGGTGAAGCAGCCGGGCACGACAGCGTGGACGATTGCGGCGCACCCCGCGCCGATCAGTTCGGCCCCGATCTTCACCGCGCCGATGCCGTGTCCCGTCCAGCTCATTCCCAGCGATCGCGGGTGCGCAAGGAACAGCCGATCCGCGATCCCGCCGCGCTGCTCGTCCCCTCCTTGCCTCACCATTGCGTCCTCGCCCTCATTATCCGTGGTGACCCCGACAGGATTCGAACCTGTGGCCCTCAGATTAGGAATCTGATGCTCTATCCTGCTGAGCTACGGGGTCTCCGTGCCCCGAATAAGGGCAGCCGCTACGGCAATCAATTAATCTGGCTCGGCGGGGTGACGGGCAGCGGCAGCGGCGCGACCGGAATGCCATCCTCGGCGAGCGATTTTGCCTGTTCGAGCGTGGCATTGCCGTGGACCTGCTCGAGTGCGATCTCGCCGACGTGCATCGCCCGAGCGGTCTCGGTGAACTCGTCGCCGACCCAACGCGAATCCTTCAGCATTTCCGCCTGCAACGCGACGATCCTCGCCAAGGGATTCGACGAACCCTTCCGCGGCACCCGCGGCGCCATCGGTGCCTTGTCGATGTTCGCGGACTGGCAGGCAGGGCACTGCACGAGGCCCGCGGCGCGCTGGTCCTGATAGTCCGCGCTTGAGCGGAACCATGCCTCGAACGTCTCGTCCGAAGTGCAAGAGGCTTCGCGGCACTGAAGGTCGAAAACGATCACAACGCCACCGCATCCGGGATAGGCCGGCGGTGGTTAAGCGCCGGTATGCGCGAGCGAACGTCGGAAATGCGCTTGAGGTCGATGTCGGCGAAACCGACGCCCTTGTCCTCGCCCATGTCGAGCAGGATCTCGCCCCACGGGTCGACGACCAGGCTGTGGCCGAAGGTATTGCGGCCGTCCTCGTGATGCCCGACCTGCGCCGCTGCGACGACGAACAGCCCGGCTTCGATCGCCCGGGCGCGCAGGAGCACGTGCCAGTGCGCCTTGCCGGTCGGCACCGTAAAGGCCGCCGGCACGGTGATCACGTCGGCGTCGGACTCGGCGAGCCTCGCGAAGAGGCCCGGAAAGCGCAGGTCGTAGCAGATGGTGAGGCCGAGCTTACCGACCGGAGTTCCGTTGACGAGGGTGACGCCCGCGCCGGGCGAATAGACGTTCGACTCACGCCAGCTTTCGCCGGTCGGCAAGTCCACATCGAATAGATGGAGCTTGTCGTAGGTGGCGCGAACCGCGCCCTCGCGGTCGATCACGAACGAGCGGTTCGCGACCTTGCCATCATCGACCAGAACCGCGAGCGAGCCGATATTGACCCAGATCCGATGCCGCGCCGCGGCCTCTTTGGCCGCAGCGAGCACCTGGTCCTCGTCCTGCGAGCGCAGGGCCTTCGCGGCGCGCGCCGAATCGCGGTCGAGCAGCCCGGTCATCTCTGGCGTGAACAGGATTTCGGCACCCCCTCCCGAAGCCTGTTCGATCGCATCGGTCAGCGCCGCGGCGTTGACGGCGGGATCGATGCCGCTGGTCGCCTGGAAGAGCGCGACGCGGGTCATCGCTTGAAAAGCTCGTCGAGCTTGCCGGAGTGATGAAGGTCAAACAGGTCGTCGCACCCGCCGACGTGGTGCTCGCGAATGAAGATCTGCGGAACAGTCGTGCGACCCTGGGCGCGCTCGACCATGATGTCGCGCGCGTCCCCGCCATAGTCGACGGGGATTTCACGATATTCGACGCCCTTGGCTTCGAGCAGCTGCTTGGCCCTCCAGCAATAGGGGCAGTATGCCTTGGTGTAGATCTCGACAGTCACGACCCGTCCTTCGCGCCCGTATATCTAGGCATCCATCTCAACGCATCAATTGCGCAGGTTTCACCGCGCGCGCCCAGCTAACGAGCTCGACCCGCGCCGCGCCGGCTCGTTTCAGCGTCCGGGCGCAGGCCTCGGCCGTGCTTCCCGTCGTCAGCACATCGTCGACCAGAATGACTGTCTTGCCAGCGACCTTTTGCCTGTCGCGAACGCGGAAGGCACCGGCCACCGCCTTGCGGCGCTGAAGCGGGCTCATGCCCTTGAGCGGCGGGGTCCGGCGAATGCGCGCCAGCGTCAGCGGATCGGCCGGGATCCCCAGGCGGCGCGACAGCTCTCGAGCAACCAGCGCCGACTGGTTGAAGCCGCGGCCCCACAAGCGGCTGCCATGAAGCGGCACCGGCACCAGCAGTCGGTCGCTTCCTTCGCCGACCAGCGGCGCCATGAAGCGCGCCATCGTCCGCGCGATCGCGACCTTGCGGCCATATTTGAGGCCGATGGCGAGCCCTCGCGCCAGATCGCCATACGCTACGGCGGCTCGAGACCGGGCAATGCGCGGTTCCCGCGCCAGGCAGACGCCACAGCTCGTCTGCTCGGTGGCCTGCACGGGCATTCCGCAGGTCGAGCAACCGCCTTCGCCGAGGAAGTCGACCTCTTTCCAGCAATCGGCGCAGAAGCTGTGGACGTCCGCGACGATGGTGCCGCAGCCGGCACAGCGCGGCGGAAGGGCGAAATCCAGCGCCCAGCGACATACCCTGCCGAGGATCGCCGCGACCATCGCGTCTTGTCGCTCATGGCCGGGCAGCGCACAAGTATGCCGTGCCCGAGCTGTTCGACATGGAGCTGCGCGCGCTTCGCCGGGACCGCGCCGCGCGCTCCGGCCCGGAGCCGTTCCTCTACGAGCGCGCGTTCGCCGATTGCCTCGACCGGATCGCTTTGCAGCGTCGCCGCTTCGAACATGGGCTGCTGATCGGCTCGCCGGACCCGCTGTGGCCCGAGCGGCTGCGCGAGTTCTGCGACCAGGTCACCGCTCACGACCCGGGCGCCCTGTTCGCCGCGGCATCGAGCGGACGAACGATCGTCGAGGATGCGTGGGAGCCACCTGCCGGCGCCCATGATCTGGTGCTCGCAATAGGCACGCTCGACACGGTCAACGATCTGCCCCTCGCGCTGCGCCTGCTCCGTCATGGGCTGACTGGCGATGCGCTGTTGATCGGAGCCCTGTCCGGCGGGGACACGCTGCCGCAGCTGAGACGCGCGTTGCATGCCGCGGACGCGGTAGCCGGCGGAGCCGCCCCCCACGTCCATCCGCGCATCGAGCCATCCGGGCTCGCGGGCCTGCTCACGCAAGCCGGCTTCGCCGACGCCGTGGTCGACGTCGATCGGGTGGCGGTCTCCTATCCCTCGCTTGAGCGGCTTGTCGCCGACGTCCGGCACATGGGAGCGACCAACGTCCTCACGGCCCGTCCGCGCTATGTCGGCAAAGCCGCGCGCGCCGCCGCCATCCACTCATTCGCCGCGGCAGGCGCTGGTGGGCGCACCGTCGAAAGCTTCGAAATCCTCCACTTCGCCGCCTGGACTCCGGGAAACCTCTGAGCCCGCGTTAACTCTATCGCTGGCAAGACTTGTTAACCGTGGGTCCGTTAGACCCGCCGCGTGGACGTGGACCAGAGGAGGGTGGCTTGGACGCTATCCGAACAATCTTGCGCACGCTCCGTGCCGACAGGCGCGGAGCGACAGCGATCGAATACGGACTAATCGCAGCCCTCATCGTCATTGCGATGATGACCGGGCTGTCGTCGCTTGGCGGCGGAGTCGGCGGCATGTGGACCAAGCTCTCAAATACGACCAACACCTACATGCCATAAGTCTTTGTGAAGATTGGTGGTTATGCCCGTCGCGTCCCGTAGAC
>JAXDPR010000220.1:0-8201 GCA_034668265.1 Sphingomonadales bacterium | reverse complement strand
GCGCGCGTGTCGAAACCCGCCGCTTCACGGCGACTGCTCCGTCCGACGGCACCGCCGCCAGCGTCGGCCCCGCGCTCAATCGCGCCGCCAATCAGGTAGCGCTTGATGTCGCCAAATGGATCGGGAGTTAGCGGGAGCTAGGCCTCCGCCGTCGCCGGCGGCATGAACTCAATTCCGTGCCGCCGACCGATCTCGGGTATTTTGGGACCGTCTTCGGGAAGGCTTCGGATCTCGCGGCTGATCTCCTGAAAGAATTCGGAACCGTGCGCCGGCGCAGCGAAGATCAGCACCCGGGCAGGGGACTCGGACGCTCCCTTGAACCCGTGCACCGTGCCCCTCGGCAGATAATTGAAGTCGCCTCGACCCGACCGCACGTCCCTTCCGTCGATCGTGAAATCGACATCGCCACCAAGGATGTAATAGGCTTCGTCCCAGTCGTGCCGGTGTGGCGGCGGGCCCATGCCGAGGGGAACCTCCTCCTCAAACAACGACCAGGCACCCCCGGTCTCGCGCGCCTCGCACAGCATGGTGAGCGGCATCCCAAGAACGTTGAGCGCTTGTCTCTGTCCAGCCTTCAAGGTGGTCACTGGCATCGGATTCGCCTCCTCCGTTACGGAAGGAGAATACACCTTCAGGCGAGGCTTTTCGACGCCTGCTCGAACACGTCCTTCGACAGGCCCGGCGCCGCTACGATCCGCTCCAGCGCTGCACGCATCATCTCGGCGCGCCTCGGCTCGAACCGGCGCCAGCGACCGAATGCCGGGACCATCCGCGCCGCGACCTGCGGGTTTATCTTGTCGGCGGCGATGATCATGTCGGCGAGGAAGTCGTAGCCGCGGCCGTCGGCGCTGTGGAACGCCCAGTGATTGCCGCCGAACATTCCGGCGAGCGAGCGCAGCCGATTGGGGTTGGTGATCGTGAAGTCCGGATGCTTGGCGAGCTTCAGCACCTCGTCGACGGTATCCGGCCGCTGCGCCGCGGCCTGAAGCGCGAACCATTTGTCGAGCACCAGCGGATCGTCGTGAAAGCGTTCGTAGAAGGCATCGAGCGCAGCCTGCCGCTCGGGCGCCTGCGTGGAAACGAGGATGCCGAGCGCGCCCTGGCGGTCGGTCATGTTGTCGGCAGCGTCGAACTGCGCCTTGGCGAGCTGCGCGGCTTGCGCTTCGCCCGCACCGGCCAGGAGTCCCAGTGCTACCGTGCGCAGCCGCCGCACGCCCTTGGCGCGCGGGCTGAGATCATGGCCTTCAACGCCGTCGCTCCGATGGGCGGCGAGCAGGTCGCCGGCGAGCGCCGATCCGATGGCCCTTCGGAGCGACTCACGCGAGGCGTGGATCGCGTCGGGATCGACCACGTCCATCCTCTCGGCGATCAAGCTTTCGGAGGGCAGCAGGATCGCTTCGGCCTTGAACGCCGGGTCGAGCGCGTTGGACCGGAGCGTCGCCCCGATGGCGCGGATTACCGGCTCGGCGTCCACCGCTTCGCCCCGCGCACCGGCGGTTAGGGCCGCCATCATCAATTCCTGCATCGCTTCGTAGCGGGCGAACGGGTCGGTGTCGGCCTGTGCAAGCCGTTCCAGCTCATCGGCCGTGCGCCCGGCGGTGACGACGACCGGCGCAGAGAAGTTGCGGTTGATCGACAGCAAAGGTGTCTCGGTGACATCTTCGAAAATCACGCTCTGGCTGGGCCCGTCGAGGACGATCAGACGCTCCGCGGCAATCTCCGCCCCGCTCTGCTTGCCGATCAGCGCCGTCTTGAACGGGATCGGCATCGGCTGCTTGGTGGGCTGGCCCGGCGTCGGGTCCTCATGCTGTTCGAGCTGCAAGGTCGCGGTCCGCGCAGCCTCATCATAGTCGAGCCGCGCGCGGACCTTTGGCGTCCCGGCCTGGCTGTACCAGATCTTGAACGGCGTCAGGTCGACCCCGCTGCCGTCCTCCAGCGCCTTTACGAAATCGTCGCAGGTCGCGGCTTCGCCATCGTGCCGCTCGAAATAGAGATCGGTGCCTTTGCGGAACTTCTCTGCCCCCAGCACCGTGTGGAACATGCGGATCAGCTCCGCGCCCTTGTTGTAGACGGTCGCCGTGTAGAAATTGCCGATCTCGATATAGGAATCGGGGCGCACGGCGTGGGCCAGCGGTCCCTGGTCCTCGGGGAACTGAACCGCCCGAAGCACTCGCACATCCTCGATCCTCTTGACCGCCGGGCTGCCGACGTCGGCCGAGAAGCTCTGGTCGCGGAACACCGTGAAGCCTTCCTTCAGGCTCAGCTGGAACCAGTCGCGGCAGGTGACGCGATCGCCCGACCAATTGTGGAAATATTCGTGCGCGACGACGCGGGCGATATTGTCGAAATCGGCGTCGGTCGCGGTTTCCTGGTCGGCGAGCACATAGGCCGAGTTGAAGATGTTGAGGCTCTTGTTCTCCATCGCCCCCATGTTGAAGTCGCTGACGGCAACGATGTTGAACAGGTCGAGGTCATATTCGCGCCCGTAGACCTTCTCGTCCCACGCCATCGCCAGCTTCAGGCTGTCCATCGCATGGGCGGTCTTAGGCAGGTCGGCTTCGCGCACCCAGATGAAGAGGTCGACTTTGCGCCCGCTCATCGTCGTGAAGCTGTCGCGATTGGCCTTGAGGTCTCCGGCGACGAGCGCGAACAAATAGCAGGGCTTGGGGAATGGGTCTTGCCACTCGGCCCAGTGGCGCCCCTCCGCTACCTCGCCGTGGGCGACGCGGTTGCCGTTCGACAGCAGGATCGGAAATTCCGTCGCGTCGCCTTCCATTCGCACGCGATATTTGGACAGGACGTCGGGCCGGTCGGGAAAGAAGGTGATTCGGCGGAAGCCCTCGGCTTCGCACTGCGTGCACAGCATCCCGTTGGACGCGTAAAGGCCCATCAGCTTGGTGTTCGCGGCCGGGTGGATCACGACCTCGGTATCGACCGTTGCCATCGCCCCGTCGATGTCGAGCAGCAGCGCAGGCCCGTCCATTCGATAGCCCGCCGGCTGGCCGTCCACCCTGACCGAGACCAGATCGATCTCGTCGCCGTCGAGCCTCAGCGGCCGGTCGTGCTCGCCGTTCCGCTCGACGCTCAACGTCGCGCGGACTCGCGTGGTCTCCGTGCCGAGGTCGAAATCGAGGCTGATTTCCGGCACCAGCCAGTCGGGCGGCCGATAATCCTCGCGGCGGATCGCGACATGGGTCGGCGAGGGCGCCGCGTCGGGAGCAACATGGGCGTCGGAGACGGTGGCGGTGGTGCGGATATCGAGCATGGCGGCGGACTTAGACGCGGACCGCCAACGCCTCAACCCGTCGGCCGGTGACAGGGCCCGGCGTCGAGCGTAGAGGGCCGCCAACAGCAAAGGAGAAGGTCATGAGCGGCTTCGAGGACATTCGCGAGCATATGGAAGTGATCGGCGCCGACGGCGTCCACATCGGCACCGTCGACCGGGTCGAAGAAAACCGCATCAAGCTCATCCGCGCCGACAGCGGCGAGGCGCATCACGACCACCATCATTACATCCCGCGCGGCCTCGTCGCCGAAGTCGAGGGCGACAAGGTCCGCCTGACCGCGCGCGGCGACGTCGTCGCCGACCTGTTCGAGCAGGAGCAAAGCGGCCAACCGATCGACGACTGAACGCCGCGCCCGAGCGGACTTGATCCGCCGCCCGGATTTGGCTCCAATGCGGCCATAGGGGGAGGTGAGGTCATGCGCAGATCGATCGTTTTGGTGAGTGCCGCCGCGCTGATCGGCGGCTGCGGCCGATCCGATGAGGGTGCGGCCAACCAGGCTGCCGCCAACGCCGCGCAACCGAAGAAGAAGGCAGCCTATTGCTTCTTCAAGGACAGCGAGACCAAGGGCTGGGCAGCCTCGCGCGGCAAGGACGGCAACATCAAGGTCAAGGGCAAGGCGTATCGGCAGGATTCGCGTTACCAGGCCGTGCTCGGCCCGCCGGAGATCTCGGGAACCACCGCGTCGCTCGCTCCGACCGTCACCCAGAACATGACCGGCTTTGGCGCCACCGATGATTGGTGGGACGTCGCCGCGACGATTCCCGACACCGCCGCGGTCGACACGGTGACAGTGACCTGCGGCGCCAGGACGCTCGCCGAGCTCAAGGTGCCGGCGAAGGGCTGAAGCCCCATCCTCTGCGTTGCAATACCGAAGCGCCGGGCGCACCTAGGCGCGAGTGAAGGGCAAGGACAATATTGCGCCCCCGGCACGCGGTTCCGGCTGGACTCGGCCCGAGGACTATCTCGGCGCCCTCGCCCGCAGGCGGAGCTACCGCCGCGCCCGCGAAGGCGAGCCTCGTCCCACGCCTCCAACAGGGCTCTCGACCGTCCCGCTCGCGGCCATCCTCGCCATCCTCGCGATCCTCGTCGTCGCCATCACCATCGTCGCCTTCCCCGGCAACCAGCCGCCGCCCAGGCCGAAGCAGGCCGCGGTCCAGGAGCAGGGCGTCGCCCAACGCGGCTGGTTCCAGGAAGCGCAGAAGAGCTTCCACCACTGATCTTGCCGCACCGCAGCATCGGCTGCATGAGCGGTTGATGGACAGCGATTTCTACCGCATCCGCCGCCTTCCGCCCTACGTCTTCGCCGAGGTGAACGCGATGAAGGCCGCGGCGCGGGCTCGAGGCGAGGACATCGTCGACCTCGGCATGGGCAATCCCGACGGAGCGCCGCCTCGCCATGTCATCGACAAATTGTGCGAGGTCGCCGCCAAGCCCAACGCCCACCGCTATTCGGCCAGCCGCGGCATCCCCGGCCTAAGGAAAGCGCAGGCCGCTTATTACCAGCGCCGCTTCGGGGTCACGCTCGACCCGGACAAGGAAGTCATCGTCACTTTGGGCTCCAAGGAGGGCCTCGCCAACCTCGCCCAAGCGATCACCGCGCCGGGCGATGTGGTCCTCGCGCCCAACCCGTCCTACCCGATCCACACCTTCGGCTTCATCATCGCCGGCGCCGCGATCCGCTCGATCCCCGCTGCTCCGGGCGATGACTTCTTCGAGCGGCTCGACCGCGCGGTCCGCTACAGCGTGCCGCGACCCAAGGTGCTCGTCGTCGGCTACCCGTCGAACCCGACCGCTTATGTCGCCGACATGCCCTTCTACGAGCGGCTCGTTGCCTTCGCGCGCGAGAATGAGCTGATCGTCATCTCGGACCTCGCTTATGCCGAAATCTACTTCGGTGAGGTCCCGACGCCCTCGATCCTCCAGGTCGAAGGCGCGAAGGACGTCGCGGTCGAGTTCACTTCGATGTCCAAGACCTATTCGATGGCCGGCTGGCGGATCGGCTTCGCGGTCGGAAACGCCCGGCTGATCGAGGCGCTGGCGCGGGTCTAATCCTACCTCGACTATGGCGCCTTCACGCCGGTGCAGGCCGCGGCCGTCGCGGCGCTCAACGGCCCGCAGGACATCGTCGCCGCCAACCGCGCACTCTACAAGAAGCGTCGCGACGTGCTCGTCGAATGCTTCGGCCGCGCCGGCTGGCCGATCCCGGTGCCGCAGGCATCGATGTTCGCCTGGGCGCCGATCCCCGAGCGCTTTCACAACCTCGGCGCGATGGAATTCTCCAAGCGGCTCCTCACCGAAGCCCACGTCGCGGTCGCGCCCGGCGTCGGCTTCGGCGAGGAAGGCGAGGGCTTCGTCCGCATTGCGCTGGTCGAGAATGAGCAGCGCCTGCGCCAGGCCGCGCGCGGCGTGAAGAAGATGCTGTCAGGTTAGTTTGCTAGTGTCAGCTTTCGACCCGTTGCGCACATTAGCGGCTTGCGCCTAGGCGGCGCGTCCCCCAGTTCGATCTGCGATCCACGCGAGCACCAGGAGCGCTGGTACGCAGAAGGGGAAGATGCCGTAGAGCGTGTCACTGGCGGAGTGCGAGTGGCGGTCAATCGCCCAGAAGGTGTTGCCGCAAAAGGCGAGGGCACCGGCGCATAGCAGCCAGCCCGTGGGCGATGCCGGCACGAAGAGCAGGCCAATCGGTCTGAACCATCGCATTTCGATTTCTCCTGAGAAATGTCGCTTTGGCGTTTTGGGTCGTGAGTCGCGAACCGTCATGAGGAACTGCTGAGCATTTGCTGAAATCCGTGCGGGTGACCCTTGCAATCAGCTCGCTAGCGCGGCGCTGTCCGAATGAATTCCTCAGATCAAACCAGTGTCGGCTTTCCACCCATTGCAGACATTAGGGCGAACGCACCTCAGAACCGCACCGACACGCCGGTGTAGACCTCGACATCCGGAGTCTGGTTGTTGAGCCCGAAATTCACGCCCGCATCGAGCTGCAGGTTCTTAGTCGGCAAATAAGCCGCCGCGACATCCCACGACGCCTGCTTGCCCGTCCCCGCCGGGTCCCAGTCCCATTTCGCCCAAATCTCGGTCGACAGGCTGAGCTTGTCGTTCGCGGCAACGCCGAGGTTCACGACTTGCTGCGTCGCCAGGTGGCGACCGTTGCCATCCTGGTCGGCGTTAAGGTCAAGCTCGGGGTCGAGAGACAGCGTGAGGCCGCTTTTGCCGAACGCTGTACTGGTCGCGACGACCAGCCCTGCTTCAACCTTGCCATTTCCGAGATGTTGGTTGGCCGTTGGCAGTTTGACGAACGGATCGAGTGCGACGAGTAGCGGAGCATCGGCGCGCGTCAGGCGATATTTGGCGCGCACAAAGATGTCGCCGAAGCTCGAACGGCTGTCGTGTGAGCTGCCGACGTGCTCGTTCAGTGTCACTAGGGGCGTGATCCCCAGCTCGAGGTCCGCGTTGCTGCTGATCCCATATTTGATCAGCGAACCACCCCAGGAAATCGTGTCGGCCCGGACGCCACCCGAGTCTGCTCGCGACCAATCGATGAGGCCTGTTTCAACCTGCCAGTCACCTTTGGGTACTGTGCATTCGCCGGTCGATTTGCTGGGTCGATCGGTACAGATCGGCTGGTCGTCGGCCGCCGCGGCGCCCGTGCTGCTCGCCAGCAAGGCAGCAACAAGGATGAAAACGCGCCCCTGCATGCGTGCCATTTGCCCCGGCGATTCGGCCGCGTCGAGTGAACAAGCGGCAATTCACACGAGTTCTTAATGGCGCTGAATTCAGTGGAGGCGGTTCACCAGGGCGTCGAGCACGGCCGGATGCATCTTCCGGGAAAATTCCAGGCCCGCGGTCGCACCGTGCTTCCAGCGTACCGCGCCGACCAAAGGTTCGAGCCGCGGGAAGCGCGCAATCACCGGCTCTCCAAGCTCAATCTCTTCGACCAGCTCGACTCGGCAACCGGCCGTTGACAGGTCGTGGACCCGGACGTGGTGGTTGAACCCGCCGATGGGCCGCACCGTGATCGCCGAGGCGACATCGACGCGTCCGCACCGACGACGGTCCAACAGCAGTTCATCGTTCAGATGCACTGGTTCACCGCCTCGCCCGGACCGCCGCCGGGCCTTCGCTGGTCGAGCGCGATCTCGCGCCGGGTCCCGCGGTCATTGATGACGACGAAATAGGTCGCTGCGCCGCTCTTGGCTTCAAGGTTGGAGAAGGTGCCGCCCTTGTCGCGCGGGACGAACCACCAGGCGGCGCCGCGCTTGTCCTCGCTGCGAGCAAAGCAGCTGGCGAAGTCCAGCGTTGACTTGGGCGTGACGTAGGCGGCGGGCCGGTAGGCCTGCGGTCCAGGGGCCGCGGCGGTTACGGCGACGCTCAGCAATGCGACGATCCCAATCTCTCTCATCTCAGCCCCCCGGCTGATCAATTGGGTTTATTCGTCGTTGACTTCGTTCACGCGGGCAACCGGCTTTGGCTCACTGCCCCAGAATGACGCACCCACAAGCGCCGCCTTGAAGCTCACTGCTGTTTAGCGGCTGGTAGCCGTGCGGTGTGACCTGTCGTCCGCCGCAGGAGTGTTGAGGCTTGAATCAAAGCAGCAGCCGAGCGTTGACCAGCCGGACCGTCTCGAGGGCGGTCGCGCGGTCGCGCGCCGTGCGCGCAAGCGTCGCTCGCCGCCGCCGGCGGACTGCGGCGCTGGTCGCCTGCCTGAGTTCGGTCGTCGGACTTCCGCTTGCCTGGTCGATGGCTGAGCCGGCGCAGGCCGTCGTCGAGGCCGCCGTCAGCAAGGCGCAGGATCTCGCCGACCTCTTGAACCAGCGATCTCCGGGAATGCGGACGGAAGACCAACTCACCAAGCATGCGCGGACGGCAGCCAAGATCCGGCTGCACCCCAGGCATATTGCAACCGACGCGAAT
>JAXDPR010000219.1:0-3302 GCA_034668265.1 Sphingomonadales bacterium | reverse complement strand
CCACAGGGATTTCAGGGTCATAGATCGACTTCAGGACCTCCACGACCGCGGCCTGGAGGTCGCTTCCAGCACCGCCTTGCGGCTCTTCCGGTGGCTCGCCCGCGAGGAATCCGGTGAGATAATCTTTTTTCCGTTCGAATTCCGGCGTCACGCGGGCGCGCGGTGGGGTGTTCACCGCATCGACCTCTTCGGTCTCGATCTTGCGTTCCCGGTTCATCTCGAAAAGATCCGCTTCACCTGTTCGATCCCGCGCACGAGGGCCTCGATGTCCGAGCTGTCGCTGTGCGCCGCGAAGCTCGCGCGCGCCGTCGCCTCGACGCCGAGCCAGCGCATCAGGGGCTGCGCGCAATGGTGGCCGGCGCGGACGGCGACGCCCGCGTCATCCAATATGGTGGCGGTATCGTGCGCATGCACCCCGTCGACGTTGAAGCTGACGATTCCGGCGCTGTCGTCGGGGCCGCAGAGCGTCACGCCGCCGATGCTGCGCAGCGCCGCACGGGTTTCAGCGACGAGCGCGCATTCGTGAGCGTGGATCGCATCGAGGCTCAGCTTCTCAACCCAGTTGACGGCCGCATGCAGGCCGACCGCGCCGACGATGTGCGGCGTTCCGGCCTCGAATCGCGCGGGCGGGTCAAGGAAGGTGGTTTCCTCGAACGTCACTTTCTCGATCATCGATCCGCCGCCCTGCCACGGCGGCATATCGGCAAGCAGCTCGGCGCGGCCCCACAGGCAGCCTATGCCGGTCGGACCGTAGAGCTTGTGTGCCGAGAAGGCGTAGAAATCGGCGCCGATTGCGGCGACATCGACCGGCATGCGCGGCACCGCCTGGCAGCCGTCGAGCAGCAGCAGCGCGCCTTTGCCATGCGCGATCTCGGCCGCGCGCCTGGCGCCGAGGATTGAACCGAGCACGTTGGAGACGTGGGCGAAGGCGACGACGCGATGGCCTTCGGTGAGCATCGCTTCCGCCGCGTCGAGGTCGATCTGGCCGTCGCGCGTCAGCGGCACCGCGTCAATTTCGTAGCCGGCAAGCTGCCAGGGCACGATGTTGCTGTGGTGCTCCAACTGCGAGAGGAGAACACGGCCCCGGCCGTTCTTCGGCAGAGTCCGTGCGACAAGGTTGATCGCCTCGGTCGCGCCGCGGGTGAAGATCAGCTCGTTGGGCTGGCCGCCGATCAGGTTCGACGCCGCGCCGCGCGCTGCTTCGTAGCTCGCGGTCATGCTCGCCGAGCGCTCGTACACGCCGCGATGGACGGTCGCGTAATCGCGCGAATAGGCCTGCGTGATCGCATCGATCACCGCCTGCGGTTTTTGCGCGGTCGCGGCGCTGTCGAGATAATGCCAGTTCAGAATCGCCGGGAACTGGCTACGGACGTCGAGCGCGGAGTTGATGCGGGTCGGAGCGTTCATACGACCACCTTCTGCAAGGCTTCGCGCGCGGCGGTGCAAATCGCGTCCGCGTCAGTCGCGCTGTCCCACAGCCCCATGACGAAGCCCTCGAGCAACAGCGCTCGCGCGCTCGCCGGGTCGAGCCCCCGGCTTTCGGCGTAGAACAATTGCATCGCGTCGAGTTCGCCAACGGTCGCGCCGTGAGCGCACTTTACGTCGTCCGCGAAAATCTCAAGCTCGGGCTTGCAGTTGGCGGTCGCGCCACGGTCTAGAAGCATCGCCTTGACCGATTGCCCGGCGTCGGTCTGCTGCGCCCCGCGCGCGACTTCGACCTTGCCGAGATAGGAGCCGACAGCCTTGCCGTTGAGGACCGAGCGAATGGTCTGTCGCGAGCGTCCGCCGACGCCGATGTGCTTGACGTTGGTGACGATCTCGTTGGTCGAGACGCCGGTGCCGATATTGGCGCCGTAAAGTTCGAAATCCGCGCCTTCAGCGAGCGACACCTCGAGCTCGATGCGGCCATATTCCGAAGCCGTGTTGAGCGCAAAAATCCGCGCTTCCGCGCCGCCTTCGAGAGCAATCTGAACGCGGCGCACCTGCACCGCTTCATCGCTTGGCACCCAGATTTTCTCGAAGCGCTCGCCGGGTCCGACGGTAAGCGTCAGCGGCTCGGCGAATTGCCGCCAGACCGGCCGCAACGCATCCAGGTCGGCGTAGCGCCACTGTTCCTGCTTGTGGGTGGGGAAGGGCGCGGTCATGCGCGCCTCTTCATCAGCCGCCGAAGCATCTTGTCGCGCTGTTTTTGCCGTTCGGGCGCCATGAGTCCGTACAGCGCATCGAGCGCGAGAACGGCAGCACAGGAAACGGCGACGATGCTGCCGGCATTGCCAGTGTCCATGAACTGACCAAGTACGAAATCGACGAGCGCGATGATGCCGATCAGCAAGACGAGCAGGGTCGTGTCGGCGACCGCGCGTCCGGGATTCCCGCGAGCCGCGTAGATGGCGAACATGAAGGCGATGCAGCCGAGGACGAGGATCGTCGCGGTCACGCCGCCGCCTCCACATAGCCTTCGCGCTCGAGCTCTTTTGCAAGCTCGGGGCCGCCCGAACGGACGATCCTGCCCGCGTTGAGCACGTGGACGCGATCCGGCTCCACATAGTCGAGCAGGCGCTGGTAATGGGTGATCAGAAGCACGCCCTTGTCGGGCGCGCGCATGATGCGGTTGATGCCCGCGCCGACGGCTTTCAGCGCGTCGATGTCGAGGCCGCTGTCGGTCTCGTCGAGCACCGCGAACTTCGGCTGCATGATGCCCATCTGGACCATCTCGGCGCGCTTCTTCTCGCCGCCTGAGAAACCGACGTTGACCGGGCGCTTGAGCATTTCGGCGTCCATGCCGAGCAAGGCCGCCTGCTCGCGTGCGAGCTTGATGAACTCGGCCGCCGACAGCTCGGCCTCGCCACGCGCGCGGCGCTGCGAATTGAGGCTTTCGCGGAGAAATTGCAGGTAACTGATTCCGGGGATTTCGACCGGATACTGGAAGCCGAGGAACAGCCCCGCCGCGGCGCGTTCATGCGGCGCCATGGCGAGCAGGTCGCGGCCGAGGAAGCTCGCGCCGCCTTCGCTCACCACATAGCCCGGCCGACCGGCGAGCACGTAGGCGAGCGTCGACTTGCCCGATCCGTTGGGACCCATGATTGCGTGCACCTCACCCGCGGGGACGCTGAGCGACACGCCGTTCAGGATCGGCTTGTCGGCGATGGTCGCGTGGAGGTTGGTGATCTCAAGCATCTAATTTGTGCCGATCTTCAGATACCGCCGGGCGCCTTGGACGTCCTGGATTAGGCGGGCACGTTTTGCCTGCAGCAGACGAGGCCAAGACTCCTCGGTCATCAGAATCGATACATTCGACGGCG
>JAXDPR010000218.1:0-9488 GCA_034668265.1 Sphingomonadales bacterium | reverse complement strand
CCTACAAGCTGTCGGAGATCGCCGCGTCCTACGGCGTCCATTATCTGCCGATCATCAGCTCGGCGCGGGCATTCAGCGCCCTGTGGAAGAGGGCCTATCACAAGGCCGCCGAGTGGCTCGCGGCAGTGGTTTACGAAGATCCGTGGCTTGCCGGCGGGCACAATGGCCTTAGCAACGCCGAGGATCCGCGCAAGCCGCAGGACCCCTATCCGCGCGTCAAGGCGCTGCGCGAGACGATGCGCGAGCAGGGCATCGCCGACAGCGTGCCGATCGTCATGGCCGGCGGCGTCTGGCGGCTCGACGAGTGGGACCATTGGATCGAGAATCCTGAACTCGGCCAGATCATCTTCCAGTTCGGAACGCGCCCGCTGCTGACGCAGGAAAGCCCGATCCCGCCCGAATGGAAGGCGCGGTTGCTGACGCTCGAAGATGGCGACATCCTCCTCCATCGATTCTCGCCCACGGGCTTCTACTCATCCGCAGTGCGCAACCCGTTCCTCAGGAACCTCGAGGCGCGCAGCGACCGGCAGGTCGCCTACACCAAGGAGCCGATCGGGGATCATCATTTCCAGCTCGACGTCGGCATCGGCACCAAGAAGAATTACTGGGTGACCAAGGGCGACCTTCAGCACGCGCGCGAATGGCATGCGCGCGGCTTCACCAGCGCGATGAAGACGCCCGACGACACATTGGTCTTCGTCTCGCCCGAAGAGGAAAAGCGGATCCGCGTCGACCAGGCCGAGTGCATGGGTTGCCTCAGCCAGTGCGGCTTTTCGTCCTGGGCCGACAATGAGAAGAATTCGACCGGCCGCCTCGCCGACCCGCGCAGCTTCTGCATCCAGAAGACATTGCAGGAGATCGCCCACGGCGGGTCGGTCGAGCAGAACCTGATGTTCGCCGGCCATTCCGCGTTTCGCTTCAAGAGCGACCCCTTCTATTCGAACGGCTTCATCCCGACGGTGAAGCAGCTCGTGGACCGCATCCTGACCGGCGCGTGATGCAATCCTTCTTCGTCATCCCCGCGAAGGCGGGGATCCAGCGAAATAAGAAGAACTGGGTTCCCGCGTTCGCGGGGATGGCGATTTTGGCGCTGGCCACTCGAGCCGCCGCGCAGGAAAAGCAGCCGCCCTACTGGGCGTCGATCGCCAGCGGCCAGGCGATGACCCACACCGGCCCGGGCCGGAATTACCCCAACGTCTGGCTCTACCAGCGCCGCGACCTGCCGGTCCGGGTCGTCAAGAAATATGAGAATTGGCGCCTGATCCAGGACCCCGACGGTGCGCAGGGCTGGATGCTGGTGACGATGCTCTCCGACCGCCGCACGGCGATCGTCAGGCCGGGCGCGCCGCGCCCGATCCGGGTCGGTCCCTATGACGGCGCCAAGCCGCAATACATGACAGAGCCCGGCGTCGTAGGACGCATCAGCAAATGTGACGACGGCTGGTGCCGGATCGAGATCGGCAACCGCAAGGGCTACATCAGCACCTCGGACATTTGGGGCGTGAGCGACGGCGAGGTCGTCGACTAGGGAGAACGCGATGGCGCACGGACCGGAATATCTCGCTCGTTCGACGCTCGGCGACCGGCCGCTGCCTTTCTCATCCGCGGTCCGCGTTGGCGACATCCTCTACCTCTCCGGGCAGATGGGCTTCCGCGAGGACGGCACTTTGGCTGATGGAATGGAGGGCCAGGCGCGGCAGGCGCTGGAGAACACCCGCGCAGTTCTGGCCGGCGCCGGGCTTGGTTTCGGCGACGTCTTCCACTGCACGGTGATGCTCGCCGACATGAAGCAGTGGCCGGACTTCAACCAAGTCTATCTCGACTATTTCAGCGACCCGCTTCCAACCCGCAGCGCGTTCGGGGCGAACGGGCTCGCGCTCGGCGGGTTGGTCGAGCTCGAGTGCCAGGCCTACGCTGGCACAAAATAGGGCGTGCTTCGGCGGTCGGTTACTTGGGCATCGACAGTTTGACGTACGCGACGCGGGTCACCTTGAGCTTTCGACCCTTGTCGTTCGTCGTGACCATCGAATGGCCGATGCTCACCGGCCTCGTCGTCCAGCACATTTCGCCGTCCTTGGTCATCGCGCTGGTGAAGCAGGCCTTGCCGTCCTTCATCACGGCCGTGCCATGGTCGATGTGCTTCCCGGCGACGCTGTTCTCGATGTAATTGCCGTCGGCGTCGATCGACTCGCGAACCTTCTTGCCGTTCTCGACGAACGTCCAGGTCGTTGTGTTAAGCTGGAAGGGCGCGGTCTTGGCCGCGACCTGAGTCGAGCTCGCGCTGAGCGAGAGGGCGGCGATTAGACAGGCGGTCACACGCATCGGTTTTCTCCCCGTTGGGCGGTGCGACCTTTAGCACTAGCGACCTCAGGCCGCGAGTCCGCCGCGTAGATCAGCTCCGCGTCGCTGCGTGTCGCAAGCCCCAGGCGCGCCGCCGCCACAGCGCTGTGCGACGCGAAGTCTCACAGCCGTGCTGGTTGGGTGCGCAACTCCGCCACTAGTAAGCGCTGGTCCGGGGTCAGCAGTGCGCCGATCTGCTGGTGCATTTCGGCGTTGATCTGGCGCCGCTGCGCGACGAATTGGTCGCGTGTCAGCGACGGCGGCGCGGTCAACAGCAGTGCTAGGACGCGTTCGTGCCGCTGTTGCAGCAGCGGGCGAACCTTGGTTGCCTGGTCGGCCGTCAGTTCCAGATGATCCGCCAGGCGCGAGAGCGTACTGTCAACCGCGCCAGATCCGGGGTCGTCCTCGAGCATTTGCCGTCGCCAATCGGACCCTTTCGGGACAACGAATGCGGCGGCGTGGGCTTGCGGCGGGAAATAGGCATTCTGGGCGGCGAGCGTGGCGACGCCGCCCGCCATTGCGACTATCAATGCGTTGATTGGCTTCATCGGGCCTCTCCGTGGGGCGAATCGAGACGCGACTGGCGCGGGTACGCACGCAAGTCGCCGATTTGGCCCGCGAAGCTGAATTGGAGCTTTCGGAAAGATGAAATCGTGTCGCCCGGCCGCCCGCCAGAGCCGAACCGTGGCGCAGCGGCGCTTAGTCGATCAGCTCCACCGCCATCGCCGTCGGCGCGCTGATCGAGATCGAACGCCAGGCCTATGCCGGAAAGTAGAGTTTCGCTTAGCTGACCTTTTTTACGGTCACGACTTCGCCTTTGTCGGACGTGGCCGTGAACGTTCCGTCGGTGCTGGGCGGAGTCTCGGCGAAGCAATCCGGACCTTTGCCGCCGCCCGGATCAAAGCAGGTTTTGCCGCTGGTCACGTTCCAGCTGCCGTGGGCGGTTTCTTTGCCGCTCGCATCCTTGTCGACATAAGTGCCGTCGGCATTCAGCACCGACTGGCTCTTCTTGCCGTCCTTGGCAGTGACGTCGAACGTGCCCGGAGTCGAACCGTTAGCGGTGACCATCCCCGCTGGAATCGCAGGAGCGGTGGCATTCGACGCTGATGCCGCCAGTTCGTTGGTGGTCTTGGAGGCTTGATTGCAGCCGGCGAGAGCCGCGGCAGCGGCCGCAAGCAAAAGCACGTTCTTCATGGCAGTCCCCCTATTGAGGACTGCGCACTAGCATTCGGAAGCAATGTCGGCAAACCGACTGAAAGAGGCTGTCCTCAGACCAGCTCCACCGCTACCGCCGTCGCTTCGCCGCCGCCAATGCACAGGCTCGCGACGCCGCGTTTCAGCCCACGGTCCTGGAGCGCCGCGACCAACGTCGTCAGGATACGCGCGCCGCTGGCGCCGATCGGATGGCCGAGCGCGGTCGCGCCGCCGTTGACGTTGATCTTGTCGTGCGGGATGCCAAGGTCGCGCATGGCGATCATCGCGACGCAGGCGAAAGCCTCGTTGACCTCCCACAAGTCGACGTCGCTGACGCTCCAGCCAGCCTTCTCGAGCACCTTGTGCAACGCGGGCACGGGCGCCGAGGTGAACTTCGCCGGCTCCTGCGCATGCGCGGCATGGGCAACCACGCGCGCGATCGGGGTCTTGCCGAGCTTTTCGGCGACGCTCCGGCGGGTTAGCACCAGGGCTGCCGCGCCGTCGCTGATCGACGATGAGGTCGCGGCGGTGATCCGTCCGTCCTTGGCGAACGCCGCGCGCAATTGCGGGATTTTCTCCGGATTGCCCTTGCCCGGCTGCTCGTCGACGTCGACCGTATACTCGCCCTTCCGGCTGACGACGGTCACACCCACGATTTCCTTCTCGAACTTGCCGCTGGTGATCGCTGCGTTGGCGCGCCTCAAGCTCTCGATCGCGTAATTGTCCATGTCCTCGCGCGTGAACTGATATTCCTGCGCGGCTTCCTCGGCGAAGGTGCCCATCGCCCGGCCCGGTTCGTAGGCGTCCTCGAGCCCGTCGAGCATCATATGGTCATAGACCGTGTCGTGGCCGATGCGGGCGCCCGAACGGTATTTCTTGGACAGATAGGGCGCGTTGGTCATGCTCTCCATGCCGCCGGCGACGATCAGGTCCGCCGATCCCGCATCGAGCATGTCGTGCGCGAAGATCGCCGCCTGCATGCCTGATCCGCACACCTTGTTGATGGTGACTGCTTCCGCCGAGCGCGGAAGGCCGGCACCGAGCGCCGCCTGCCGAGCCGGGGCCTGGCCGAGGCCGGCGGAGAGCACATTGCCCATGAACACCTTGTCGACCTGATCGCCGCTGATCCCCGCGCGCTCAACCGCGGCCTTGACCGCGGTGGCGCCGAGCTCGGTCGCGCTGACGCCCGACAGCGCGCCCTGGAAACTGCCCATCGGCGTGCGGGCATAGGACAGGATGACGATCGGATCGGACGAGGGGGCAGTGGCCATTGGAAAATCTCCGGAGTCGGATGCTGCAGCGCACATAAGACGGGATACGTGCTTGTTCAAACGTAGCGCTCGGCGGATCGGCGATTCGCCGTTGACGCGGTGCGCGGCGGGCGCATGATGCGGCCCATCTCAGACGGGGGATCTCTATGAGGCTCGACGTTCCCGTTCTCGCGCTTGCCGCCGCGGCCGGCCTGTTCGGAATCTCCGTTGCCGCGGCCCAAACGCCGCCGCCCGCGGCTCAGCCGCCCTTTGCAGTGCCGCCCTTCAAGAATCTGAAGGTGCTGCCGAAGGACATCGCCCGCGCCGACCTGCAGGCGAGCATGAAATTCTTCTCGCAGTCGCTTGGCGTGCGCTGCACCTATTGCCATGTCGGGACCGAAGGGCAGCCGCTGTCGACCTTCGACTTCGCTTCGGATGCGAAGGACCACAAGAAGATCGCGCGGGACATGATGCGCCTGACGCAGCACATCAACACCGACCATTTGCCGGCGATTATGGGGCGGCCCGACGCGAAGGTGACCTGCTTCACCTGCCATCGCGGGGCGACCAAGCCGGCGACCGATCTTCCGGCCCCGCCGCCGCAGCCCGCCTCGGCTCCAGCCTCACCTGCGCCCGGCAAGTCGGAGCGCGGCGCCTAGCTGTTCCCAATGGCCGGTCGCCTCTGCTAGCTCCGCTGGCCGAGAGGACAGACGATGACGGACGCAATGCTCGACTTCGACCTCGGCGAGATGGCCGATACCATCCGCGAAACGACGCGGCGCTTTGCCAAGGACAAGATCGACCCGATCGCCGCCGAGATCGACGCGACCGACGAGTTCCCGCGCCACCTGTGGCCGCAGATGGGTGAGCTCGGGCTCCACGGCATCACCGTCGAGGAAGAGGACGGCGGCCTCGGGCTTGGCTATCTCGAGCATGTCGTTGCGCAGGAGGAAGTCGCGCGCGCCTCGGGATCAGTGGGGTTGAGCTACGGCGCCCACTCCAACCTCTGCATCAACCAGATCCGCCGCTGGGCGAACCCCGAGCAGAAGCTCAAATATCTGCCCAAGCTCATCAGCGGGGAGCATGTCGGCGCACTGGCGATGAGCGAGGCGGGCGCCGGCAGCGACGTCGTCGGCATGAAGCTCAAGGCCGACAAGAGCGGCAACGGCTATCGCCTCAACGGCACCAAGTTCTGGATCACCAACGGCTCGATCGCCGACACGCTCGTGGTCTACGCCAAGACCGGCGAGGGCAGCCGCGGGATCACCGCTTTCATGATCGAAAAGGACATGGAAGGCTTTTCGGTCGGGCAGAAGGTCGACAAGCTCGGCATCCGCGGCTCGCCGACTGCGGAGCTGGTGTTCAATGACTGCTTCGTCCCTCCGGAGAACATCTTGGGCGAGGAGAACAAGGGCGTCGAAGTGCTGATGAGCGGCCTCGATTACGAACGCACCATCCTCGCCGGAATGCAGATCGGCATCATGCAGGCCTGCCTCGACGTCGTGCTGCCGTACGTTCGAGAGCGCAAGCAGTTCGGGAAGCCGATCGGCTCGTTCCAGCTGATGCAGGCCAAGATCGCCGACATGTATGTCGCGCTCAATTCATCCCGCGCCTACGTCTACCAGGTCGCGCGGGCCTGCGACGCCGGGAAGGCCACCCGCCACGACGCCGCCGGCGCGATCCTGCTGGCAAGCGAGAATGCGGTGAAGGTCGCCAACGAAGCCGTGCAGGCGCTGGGCGGCGCCGGCTACACCAAGGACTGGCCGGTCGAGCGCTATTACCGTGACGCCAAGCTATTGGACATCGGCGCCGGCACCAACGAGATCCGGCGCATGCTCATCGGCCGCGAGCTGATCGGGGTCTAGCCGAGCAGGAGCGCGGCACCCCAGCCGGCCATCGCCATACCGGCGATCCGCGCCAGCCAATTGCCGCCGGGCAGCAGCTTCTCCGCCGCGACGAGCAAGGTGAGGGCGGCGATCCAAATGAGGTTCATGACGCCCCCGACGAACAACAGCGCCATCAGCATCCAGCAGCAGCCGACGCAATAAGCGCCGTGCAACAGCCCAAGCCGAAGCGCGCCCGAAGCGCCGGGCCGATAGTTGCGCGCCAGGAAGTCGGCGGGCGAGCGGCAGCGGCCGAGGCACGCGTCCTTGAACGGCGAGAGCTGGTAAAGGCCCGCCGCAATCAGCAGAGCCGCCGCCGCGTGCCGACCGTGGAGCGCCATGGACGCGGGCGAGGCGAGCGCGGCACGCTCGAGGGCCAGTTGAAGCGCTGCGGCCACGAGCGCGAAGCCGATCCAGCAGGCGAGATAGCCGGCCAGGAACGCTGCGGTCGGCGGCGGGGACGCGCCCGCCGCATTGCGGTGCACCCGGCCGTAGAGCAGGATCGTCGGCGCCGCGCTCGGCGACATCATCGCGACCATCATCGCCCCCCACATCGCGGCCACGACAAGGAAGTCGTTGCCGGAGCGGCCGTCGTCCATGCCGGGCATCGCGCTCATGCGATCCATTCCGGCGCCGAAAATGAGATAGGCCCAAGCGAGCACGATCAATACTGCAAGCGCGGCGATGGTGACCGCCTTGCCGTGCCTGGCGACGCGCTCCGCCGGAGTGGCGACAGACTCGGTCCGACTCAGCTCCGGACGACCCCTCGGCTCGACAAATGCAAATTGGCGAACTGGCCGTAGCTGTCCTTGAAATCGACCTGCACCGGGCCGGTCGAGCGGCTCGACGCGCTGCCGATGTCGGCAACCTCATATTCGAAGCCGGCCGGGAGCACGATTTGAGCGCGCGATTCCTCGCCGCTGACCTTGTTGCGGATCGGCTCGCCCACCGTCTCGACATAATCCGCAATCGACAGCCGGGCCCGGCGGCCCTCAATGTCGACCTCGAACTCGATGGGCGTGAACACCGGGGCATGCATGTTGGTCACGGTCGAGGCATAGACCGCGAACATGGTGGCGAACGGGTCGGTGTCCTGTCCGGTCATGATCTTGAGCAGCGCCTCGCGCTGAGCATCGTCGGCGCGCTCGTCGACGAACGCTATCGCCTCACCATTGCCTTCATGGATCGGTCCCGGCCATTTGAAGATGGCGGCGATGCGCAATCCATCGAGCGGCGTGTCGCCGTGCTTGCCCTCGTCGATCTGGATTCCAGCCACCGCGTGGCAGTGCCCCTTGTCCGGAAGCGCATTGAACTGGCAGTTGCAGCCATATTCGCAGTTGCAGTTGACCAGCTCTCTGCCCCGAAACTCCCAATAGGTCATCGGCGTACCTCCCGCAGACACGCAGCGGCGATACCATGAGTCGGCGTGTCTGTGCAGCTTTTGCGAAGCTGCTCCCCCGCCCGAGGGACGGGGGAGTGCAGGCGTTAGCCCCAGATCTTCACGCGCTTGTCTGGCGGCAGATACAGCTTCTGCCCCGGCTTCACGCCGAACGCCGGATACCAGGCATCCAGGTTGCGTACCGTCAGGGCCCGGAATTGCTCGGGTGCGTGGCCGTTGGTCAGGACGATCTGGCGAAGCGTTTCCGGCCGCGACTTTACCGCCCAGGACTGGGAGAAAGCGAGGAAGAAACGTTGGTCGCCGGTGAGGCCGTCGACCACCGGCAGATCTTTGCCGCCTAGCGAGGCGCGATACGCGTCGTAGGCCGCGGCGAGGCCGGCGACGTCGGCGATATTCTCGCTGAGCGTCAGCTTGCCGTTGACGTGCAGGCCCGGCAGCGCCTCGTACTGGTCAAACTGGTTGGCGAGCGCGTCGCCGGCAGCGGTAAACCTCTTGAGGTCAGCTGGTGTCCACCAGTTGCGAAGCGCGCCCGTCGCGTCGAACAAAGCACCGCCATTGTCGAAGCTGTGGCTGATTTCGTGCCCGATCGTCGCGCCGATCCCGCCATAGTTGAACGCCGCGTCGGCATTTGGGTCGAAGAAAGGTTTCACCAGGATCGCCGCCGGGAAGTTGAGCGCGTTCTGCACCGGTAGGTTCACCGCGTTCACCAGCTGCGGCGGCATCCACCATTCGGCGCGGTCCAGCGGTTTTCCGACCTTGGCGATCTGGTACTTGTACTCGGCCAGCGCCGCATTCTTCTGGTTGGCATAGGCATTGTCCGCGCTGATCTGCAGCCCTGAATAATCGCGCCAGGTATCGGGGTAGCCGACGCCGACGACGATGTTCCTGACCTTCTTGAGCGCTTCTTCCTTGGTCGAAGGCGCCATCCAGTCGATCGCCTGGACGCGCCTGGCGAAGGCGGCCTTGATATTGTCGACCATTTTCTGGATCTCGGCCTTGGACGAGGCGGGGAAATATTTGTCGACATAGGCCTTGCCGACCGCGTCCTGCAGCGAATTGCTGGTCGCGTTGAGCGCGAGGATGTCGCGCGGACGCTGCTGCGGCGTTCCTGCCAGCGTCGTTCCGTAGAACGCGAAGCTCGCGTCACGGAATGGCTTGGGCAGGACGTTTGCCTGTTTGTTCAGCTGGTGGAATGCCAGCCAGTCCTTCCAATTCTGCAGCGGCTCCGACCCGACCAGCGCCGCCAGTCGCGGGATCGCCGCGAAATGGTACGCGTCGAACTTCTGCACGCTGCCGAGCTGCGCGGCATTCAGCAGTGAGGCCCAGTCGATTCCCGGCGCCTTCTGCTCGAGCTGCGTCCTCGTCCACACCTGCGCGCCGTTCTTGAATTCCTCGCTCTGTTCGCGCGGCTCGTGCGCCTTG
>JAXDPR010000217.1:0-2929 GCA_034668265.1 Sphingomonadales bacterium | reverse complement strand
TGATCGTGCCGAAGCCGCCCTGCGCGTCGCGGCTGCGCTCGACGCCGGTCTTGATCTCGGCCGTGACGGCCCCGGCCTCGCGGGTCAGCTCGCCGATGGTCGAGGCGATCTGGCTGGTCGCGGCGCGGGTGTCGTGGGCAAGCTTTTTCACTTCGGCGGCGACGACGGCGAAACTGCGCCCGGCATCGCCGGCGCGGGCCGCCTCGATCGTCGCATTGAGCGCCAGCTTGTTGGTCTTGCGGGCGATCGTCTCGATTGTCGAGGAGACGCTCTGCACTTGGTGCATCGAGGCGGCGAAGCCGGCCATGCGCTCGCCCAGCTGAACGATGAGGTCGGTCAGGCCCTTGAAGCCCTCGATGGTGCCATCGATCGCCTCGCGGCCGGCATCGAGCTTGGCCTTGGCCTGCTCAGACAGGAGCCGCGCCTCGTCAGTCGAATCCGACACGCGCGCCTGGTCGCTAAGCAGCCGGGTGGTCACTTCTTCGAGCTGGTCGAGCATCTTCAGGTGCTCGCCGATGCGCTGGCCAACGCCATTGACGTAGCCGGCGACATCGCTGCACTCCATCGACAGCGACCCGCAATCGCGCGCGACGGCGCGGATTGCATTTTCGGTAATTTCTTCGATTCCCGCAGTGGCCATGAAGAGCCCCGTCCCCGATTAGTTCAGGAGCCGGGATACGGGGAAGCTCCTACTTCTTCGTTAACCACGCTGGACCTCTCAGTAGGTGAGGTAGGGCTGCCGCTCCTCTTCCCACGCACGCTCGTCGGGGACGGTGAGTGCGTCGAGGTCGCCGGGCGCGGCGTTCGGGTCGTCGACCCACTCGCGCAGCAAGGGCGAGCCGTTGATGACGTCGATGGCGAGCTTGTCGAACACATATTCGTAGGGGAAATCGCGCCACAGCGCATAGTCCGGATAGAGCCGGCGGATCGCCTTGAAGGCGAGCGACTGTAGCCGCCACGGCTTGAATCCCTGATGGTCGTAGAACGGCCCCTCCGCGTGAATGAAGACGCCGCGGCACATCTCGCCGACATGCTTGTGGAAGGTCGGCTGGAAGGTGATGTCGCGAAGCTTACTGCCGACAAGCCAGTCGGGCGCCATGGCCTCCATCTCGGCCATGATCCTGAGTGGCTCAAGGTCGGGAGCGCCGAACAGCTCGAGCGCGCGGGTGGTGCCCCTACCCTCGCTCAGCGTCGTCCCCTCCAACATCACCGTGCCGGCATAGGCGCGGGCCATGTTGAGATTGGCGGCGTTGGGGCTCGGGTTGATCCAGATCCGCTCGGGCGGCCAGCCGAACCCCGGTGCCGAGTCCGGCTGCCAGCCCTGCATCTCGATCACCCGATAATCGACATCGAGCTTGAACACGTCGACAAACCATTTGCCGAGCTCGCCGAGCGTCAAGCCGTGGCGCATCGGCAGCGGCCCCGCGCCAACGAAGCTCTCCCAACCCGGCCGCAGCGTGAGGCCCTCGATCGGACGGCCGACCGGATTGGGCCGGTCGAGCACCCAGACGCTCTTGCCCTGCTCGGCCGCGGCTTCGAGCACGTAGAGCAAAGTCGTGATGAAGGTGTAGATCCGGCAGCCGAGGTCCTGGAGGTCGATCAGGATGGTGTCGAAGGTGCCGAGCGCCTGGCCGGTCGGGCGGCGCACCTCGCCGTAGAGGCTGAACACCGGGATCTGGTGGACGGGGTCGGTGAAGTCGTCCGACTCCACCATATTGTCCTGCTTGTCCCCGCGGAGCCCATGCTGCGGACCGAAGGCCGCGCTGAGCTTGAGTCCGGTCGCTGCCAGCCCATCCAGGCTGTGGGTCAGGTCGCGCGTGACCGACGCGGGGTGAGCGAGGAGGGCGACGCGTTTGCCTTCCAACGGGCGACGAAGCTCCGGCTCGGCAAGCAGCCGGTCGATACCGAACAGGGTCATGGGCGCCTGATTACGGCAGGTGCGCGGCGAAGCAAGCGGCGTCGTGGAAGTCGGGCTTGTCGCCCACCGGATGGGTCAGCGCCCAGTAGGATTTGGTGCCGTCCGTCTCTTCGAGGACAGCCGACAGGCCGAACTCCCAAAGACCGCTCGCCTCGACACTGATGGTCGCTCCGAACGCCCACCAGGTGAAATTGTCCTCGACGCGGATGTAAGGCGTGGCAACTTCTGCGTTGGTCCGGCCGTCGCGATATGCGGTGAAATCGTAGGCCGCCCATTCGCCCGAGGGCGCGAAGTTCCACTCGCGATATGATTGCGCGCCGGGGACCCGAAGGAAGGCCTCGAAGCAGGTCGTCTGCCACAGGTCGTCCGCGCGCCTGGGCTCGACCGGTTCGGGAATCACGAAGCGGCTCGCCGGAGAGCCGATCCCGAACCAGATGTTGGTCGTCGCGGTTGCGCTGAACGCAGCCGAATGCTCGACGTTCACCCAGACCTTGAACGGCTCGGATGGCGGCGTTGCCGGGTGCGGGACCAGGTTCAGCTGCATGGCGACAGTGTAGCAGGAGCAGGTTAACGACGCTAAGCCGCTGTCATGAATTCCTACAAAAGCTCGCTGCTGAAGCTGCTCGACGAGCGTGGTTACATCCACCAATTGACCGATGCCGCGGCGCTCGACGCCCTGGCCTCGAAGCAAGTCGTGAGCGCCTATATCGGCTTCGACGCAACCGCGTCGTCCTTGCATGTCGGAAGTCTCGTCCAGATCATGATGCTGCGCAGGCTGCAGCAGGCCGGTCACCGGCCGATCGTATTGATGGGCGGCGGGACGACCAAGGTCGGCGACCCAAGCGGCAAGGACGAAAGCCGTCAGCTGCTCAGCGAAGAGAAGATCGCGGAGAATATCGCCGGCATCCGCCGCGTCTTCGAGCATTTCCTGACGTTCGCGCCCAAAGATTCGATGGGGGGGCCGACCGATGCAATCATGGTCTACAATGCCGACTGGCTCGACACGCTGGA
>JAXDPR010000216.1:0-2715 GCA_034668265.1 Sphingomonadales bacterium | reverse complement strand
GATCGTGTCGCGCGGCTCGGAGAGGCCCGCCGCAAGTGTCTCCACGCCGACCGGGCCGCCGCCGTAGAGGTCGGCGATCATGAGGAGATAGCGCCGGTCCATGGCGTCGCGCCCGAGCGCGTCGATCTCGAGCCGGGACAGCGCCTTGTCGGCAACGCCGGCGTCGATCGTGTCGGAGCCCGAGGCATGGGCGAAATCCCGAACTCTGCGGAGCAGCCGGCCGGCGATGCGCGGAGTGCCGCGCGAGCGTCGCGCAATCTCGCGCGATCCATCGTCGGTGAGATCGACCGAGAGTAACCGCGCGGCGCGGCGGACGACCAGCTCCAATTCCTCGACGGTGTAGAAATTGAGGCGCACCGGGATGCCGAAGCGGTCGCGGAGCGGCGTGGTCAGCAGGCCCTGGCGGGTCGTCGCGCCGATCAGGGTGAAACGCGGCAGGTCGATCCGAACCGAGCGCGCCGACGGCCCTTCGCCGATCATCAGGTCGAGCGCGCGGTCTTCCATCGCCGGGTAGAGCACCTCTTCGACCGCGGGATTGAGGCGGTGGATTTCGTCGATGAAGAGGACGTCGCCGTCCTCGAGGTTGGTGAGGAGCGCGGCGAGGTCGCCCGACTTGGCGATCACCGGTCCCGAGGTCGCGCGAAAGCCGACGCCCATTTCGCGCGCCAGGATGCCGGCGAGCGTCGTCTTGCCCAGTCCCGGCGGGCCGTGAAACAGGACATGGTCGAGCGCTTCGCCACGGCTCTTCGCGGCAGTCACGAACACCCGCAGATTCTCGCGCGCCGCCTGCTGGCCGATGAACTCGTCCAGGCTCTTGGGGCGCAGCGCGAGGTCCGTGTCCTCCGCAGTGCGCTCGGGCGTCGTGATGCGGGCGGGATCGGTTGCCATCAGTCGGAATGTTCGACGTCTTCGTCGATGATCTCAAGCCAATCGTGCTTGCGCCGCTCCCACACCGAATAATCGGGGCTGTCGACGATATAGGGGTCGTCGAGCGCGCCCAGGGGGATGGCTACAACGTCGGGGAAATTGCCGCCACTGTAATGGACGGTCGAGCCGCATTCCGGGCAGAAGCTGTAGGTCGTCGTCTGCCCGCTATCGGCGGTCCGGGTCCATTTCTTCGCCACGCCCTCGGTCTCGACGCATTCGGCCGGCCAGCGCGCCTGCACCGAGAAGGCGCTGCCGGCGCGCTTCTGGCAGGCGAGGCAGTGGCACACCGAGACGCGAACCGGGTCGCCGCTGGCGACGGCGCGCAGCTGGCCGCAGCGGCAGGAGGCAGTGTGCTCGGTCATTTCGCCAGCGCTTTCTCGACCCGCCGCCAAAGCTGTGCCACCGCTTCGACCGTGGGTGACGAGCGCGGCATGAGCTCGCCGATCGGCTTTCGCTCCTCGCCCATTTTTTCATAGGCGCTTGCCATCGGGATCGCCGGCCACGCCTTGTGCTTCTCAAGCTCGGACTGATGCACCGCGCGCCGGCGATCGACCATCGAGAAGACCGGGGCGAGCGTCACCTGCGGCCCCTTCTTGCGGTTGACGTAATCCTTGATCACGTCGAGCGAGCGCTGCGACAGTGCGGACGGGATCACCGGCACGACGACGAGGTCGGCGGCGCGCAGGATCTGGTCGGACGTGTCGGTCAGGCCGGGCGGCGCGTCGATGATGATGCGGTCGTGATTGACTGAAAGATCGTCCGCGATTCTCGCAAGGCGTCGGCGCTTGCCGAGATCGTGGAGCGCGACGTCGAGCATCAGCAGGGATTCGTCGGCGGGCAAGATGTCGATGCCGGCGCTGGTCGAGGGCCGGACCTGCGCCGAGAGGTCGGCGTCGCGGGTGATTCCGGACTTGGCAGACTTTCCGCTCAGCTCCTGCCCGAGGATGTAGCTCGCGGCACCCTGCCCATCGAGGTCCCACAGCAAGGTGCGGCGCTTCGACAAGGTCGCGCTGGCCCAGGCGAGGTTGACCGCCAGCGTCGTCTTCCCGACGCCGCCCTTGGCACTGTAGACCGCGACGATCATTTCACCGCCTTCCTTAGCGCGAGGCGGACGAGGGCGTCGAGCGACGCGTCGGGCCCAAGCTCCTCCTGGGCGGCATTGACCGCGGCGCTCGCTTCGGCCGGCTTGAAGCCGAGGTTGGCGAGGGCGGAGAGGGCGTCGGACGCGGCGCCCCCGCGAGGGGCGGGAGCCGCTCCGCCGAGACCGACGACGCCGAGCTTGCCCTGAAGCTCATTGGCGATGCGCGCGGCGAGCTTGGGCCCGACGCCATTGGCGCGGCCGATCATCGCTTTGTCGTCCTGCGCGACGGCACGCGCCAGCTCGTCGGGCGAGAGGGTGGAGAGAATCGCGAGCGCCAGCCGGCCGCCGACGCCCTGGATGCTGGTCAAAGCGCGGAAGGCGTCACGCTCGGCCGCCGAGCCGAAGCCGAACAGGGTCCAGGCGTCCTCGCGCACCTGGAGCTCGGTGAGGATCATGACATCGCCGCCGAGGGGTCCGAGCGCGCCGAGAGTCTTGCCGCTGAGCTGGACGAGATAGCCGACTCCGGCGACGTCGATCACCGCGCTGTCGCCGGTGGTTTCTACGAGGGTTCCGGTGAGGCGCGCGATCATTTCGGCGTCAGGCTTAAGCGATGCGGCGGCTCGTCGCCAGATGATGCGCGTGGGTGATGGCGACGGCGAGCGCGTCGGCGGCGTCGGGGCTGGCGATCTTCACGCCGGGGAGCAGCC
>JAXDPR010000215.1:0-2560 GCA_034668265.1 Sphingomonadales bacterium | reverse complement strand
CGGCGACGATGGCTGCCGAGAGGCTCCACTTCGACTGGCAGAGCAGGGGCTCGGGCAAGCTCATTCCGTCGCGGGTGTTCGACGACGGCACCTCCGTCTATCTGGCGTGGAACCGCGAGACTCCGCTGCCGGCGATCCTGACCATGTCGGACAACCGCAAGGAAGGACCGCTCAACTATCGAATGAGCGGCGAATATATCGTCGTCAGCCCGATCCCGCAGAACATGGTGCTGCGCTACGACAGTCGCATGGCGATGCTGTGGACGACGCGCCGCGTCGCGCCTCCGCCGGCGGCTCCGGCGGTGTCGCCGACGACCAGCATTGTCCAGCGCATGGCCGCCGTTCCAGCGCCCCAGACCCAGGTGCCGCCGCCGACCCCGCAAAGCGGCGCGGTCAAGGTCGCCAACGTGACGGGGCTTTACTCCGATAAACTGACGGGCGGCAGAGAATGACCCGCAATAAAGCGACCATCGAAGCCACCGCCAACACGGTCCGCGGCCCGTGGGACGAGCCCTCGCGCCCATCCTTCCCGGTTGCGGTGCCGGCGACCGATCCGCGCCTTGAGCTCAGCGAAAACGCGCTGGTCGTCGCCAGCCAGAACGCCTTCCCGATCGTCGCGTCGCGCAAGACTCGCCGCGATCATCTCGGCCTTGCGGCCGGGGGCGCGATCGCATTGGTGCTGGGCGTCGCGACCTTCGTGTCGTTGAGTTCGGGGCGCCATCCCGCCACCAGCCCTGCCGCTTCGCCAACCGCTGTTGCCCAGCCTCAGTCAGGACTGCCGATGCCCTCGGCGGTTCCGGGCAGGCCGATGGCCATGCCTCCGGGCACGGCGATGCCGGCCACCAACCCCCAGGCGGGGGCGATGCCGGGTATGAACCATATGCCGGGAATGGCGCCGATGCCGGGCATGGCGCAGCCGGCGTCACCTGTGCTCGTCTTTGACGGCAGCTCCGCTCCCGGCACAGAAGTCGCCATCGCCGGGCCGAACACGCCGCGTGGCGCCGACGGCGCTCCCGCCTTGCTCTCCGGGGCCGAGCCAGGGTCGCGTGGCTTTGCGAGCGACAGTTCTTCCGTCCGCTCTTCCAAGCTCGCTGAACCGGCCAACACGGTCATCCAGGGCACGCTCATCCCCGCGGTGCTCGAAACCGCGATCGACACCGATATCCCGGGTTATGTCCGAGCGGTGGTCAGCCAGGACGTCAAGTCGTTCGACGGCAGCCGCATCCTGATCCCGCGTTCATCGCGGCTGATCGGCGAATATAAGGGCGCGACCCAGGCCGGCCAGCGCCGCGCCTACTTGATGTGGACCCGGCTCGTGCGTCCCGACGGAGTGTCGATCGCGCTCGCTTCGCCCGCTGCCGATCTCTCCGGCCAGGCCGGCGTCGGCGGCCAGGTCAACAGCCACTTCTTCTCGCGCTTCGGCTCGTCGATCCTGCTTTCGATCCTCGGCGGCGCGGGTGGGCTGCTCACCGGTGGCGCCTCGACGGTCATTGTCGGCGGCGCCGGCCAGAGCGCGGCTTCGGTCGCGGCCCAGCATGATGGCGCCCGCGGTCCGACGATCAAGGTGCATCAGGGCGAGCCGATCCGCGTATTCACTGCGCGCGACCTGATCTTCACCAGCGATGAAAGCACGGCAGGATGAGCAGCGCCGAGCCGGTGCCGGTGGACGGGATCGACCCGTTCCTCGACGCATATCTCGAGCCGTTCCGCGACTGGCTCGCCAAGGCCGACGTCACCGAGCTGCTGGTCAATCGTCCAGGCGAGGTGTGGATCGAGCAGCGCGGAGCGATGAGCCGCCACGACGCTCCGGCCGTCGATGATGCCTTGCTTCAGCGGCTCGCGGAGCAGGTCGCACGCATCAGCCACCAGGGCATCAGCCGCGAGCGGCCGCTACTTGCCGCAATGCTTCCCAATGGAGCGCGCGTCCAGTTCGTCGCGCCGACCGCGACCAGGGCGCACTGGGCGCTCGCTATCCGACGCCATTGCCTCCTCGACATGCCGCTCGAAGCTTATGGCAACGGACCGCTTCAGCCGTTGCGCAAGGTCGCCGGAAGTTCGCCCGAGGCCGATCCGATTGGTTTCCTCCGCGAGGCGGTCGCCGAGCGGAAGACCGTCCTGATCAGCGGCGGTACGTCGACCGGCAAGACGACCTTCCTGAATGCGCTGCTGCGCGAAGTTCCGGTCGACGAGCGCGTCATCGTCGTCGAGGACACGGCGGAGGTGCAGCTGCATGGCCCCAATGACCTCGGCCTGATCGCGGTCAAGGGAGAGCTCGGCGAGGCGCTGATCAACACCGACGATCTGCTTCAGGCGGCGCTTCGGCTTCGCCCCGACCGTATCCTGTTGGGCGAGCTTCGCGGCAAGGAGGCGGTGAGCTTCCTTCGCGCGGTCAACACCGGCCACCCCGGCTCGTTCAGCACGATCCACGCAAACTCGACCAGCGGGGCGCTCGAGCAGCTCGCGCTGATGGTCATGCAATCGGGCCTCGGCCTCTCGCGAAGTGAAACCATCGACTACGCCCGCTCGGTCATCGATGTCGTGGTCCAGCTCGGGCGCGATG
>JAXDPR010000214.1:0-6976 GCA_034668265.1 Sphingomonadales bacterium | reverse complement strand
CGATCCGCTGAGCCTGATCCCCTTCGCCGACAAGGTCGCGCTGTGCCAGAGGATCGATGCCGCCGCCCGCGCGCGAGACCCGCGCGTGGCTCAGGTCAGCGTCAACCTTGCCGCGAGCTGGAGCGTCATCGACATCGTCCGCGGCGACGGCTTCGTCGCGTCGGACGTGCGCCCGCTGGTGCGCCTCGGCGTGCAGATCGTCGCCGAACAGAATGGGCGACGCGAGACCGGCTATCACGGGCTCGGCGGCCGCTACCTCTACGACACTCTGTTCGACGAGGCGCAGTGGGAACGCGCGATCGACATCGCACTGGCGCAGGCACTGACCAACCTCGAATCCGTCGCGGCGCCGGCCGGGGAGATGCCCGTCGTGCTCGGCCCGGGTTGGCCAGGAGTCCTTCTCCACGAGGCGGTCGGCCACGGGCTCGAAGGCGATTTCAACCGGAAGGGCACCTCGGCTTTCTCCGGCCGCATCGGCGAGCGCGTTGCCGCGCCTGGCGTGACCGTCGTCGACGACGGCGCAATGAATGCCAGGCGCGGCTCGCTGACCATCGATGACGAGGGGACGCCGACGCGCCGCACGTGCCTGATCGAGGGCGGAATCCTCAAAGGCTATTTGCAGGACCGGCTGAACGCCCGTCTGATGGGCATGAAGCCGACCGGCAACGGCCGCCGCGAAAGCTTTGAGCACGCGCCGATGCCGCGCATGACCAACACCTTTATGCTCGCCGGCCAGGACGACCCGGCCGAACTGGTCGAGCGGGTCAAAGACGGCATCTACGCCAGGAGCTTCGGCGGCGGGCAAGTCGACATCACCAGCGGCAAGTTCGTCTTCTCTTGCACCGAAGCCTACCGCATCCGCGGCGGCAAAATCGCCGAGCCGGTCAAGGGCGCGACGCTGATTGGCGACGGGCCGACCGTGCTGACCCGGGTCAAGGGCATTGGCAATGATCTTGCGCTCGATGAGGGTGTCGGCGTGTGCGGGAAGGGCGGGCAGTCGATCCCGGCAGGCGTCGGGCAGCCGACGCTGCTGATCGACGGGCTGACGGTCGGGGGCACTGCCGCGTGAGCGGCGACTGGCGCGCGGACCTCCTCAAATTCTGGTTCGGGCTCGATCCGGCGCAATGGTGGAAGACCGATCCGGCGCTCGACCACCGCATCACGCAATCCTTCCTGAAATTGTGGGCGGAGAAGCGCCAGCTTCCGGTCGACGCCTTCCTCACCGATCCGCTGACCGCGCTCACCGGCGTGATCCTGTTCGACCAGCTACCGCGCAACATTTTCCGCGGCCACGCCGACCAGTTCGCGACCGATCATCTGGCGCTGGCGATCGCCAAAGAGGCAATCGACAGGGACTTCGATGAGGAGCTGCAACCGCAGGAGCGCGGCTTTCTCTACATGCCGTTCCAGCACAGCGAGGATCTCGACGACCAGAACCGTGCCGTGCTGCTGCAAACCGCGACCGGCGACGCGAACGCCGCATCGGCAGCGCGCAAGCATCGCGACGTGATCGCGCGCTTCGGCCGCTTCCCCCACCGCAATGCGATCCTCGGCCGGGCGCCGCGGGCGGACGAACTCGCAAACGGCGCTGTCGAGCCGTGGTGACTATTTAGAGCAAATGCGCGATCGGGCCGTGGTCGAAGCCGGCCTCATTGAGTTGCTGAACAACCTCTTCGGATGATGCGCCCTCGTCGCGCTTCGCCAGTGCTATCGCTAGCGCCGAGCGCCTCCCCGATCTGCAGAAGGCAAGCAGCTTGCCGCCTTGTGCATCCCGAAGCGCCTTTTGCATCTCCTCGACATCGGCGGGCCCGATGCCTCGGATGATTGGCACGAAGCGGTAGTCGATACCTGCGATTGCAGCGGCTTCCTCGATGTCGCCGGCGAGCGGCTGCCCGGGCTCTTCCCCGTCAGGGCGATTGTTGACGAGGACCGTTATGCCCTGCTCCGCCAGCCCGGCGACCTCGTGCGGTGCGACCTGGCCGCTCACCATCACCTTGTCGTCAAGCTGGCGGATCATGGGCTTATCCTCTCTCGCCCTTCTTCGGCGCTGGAGCCTGAACCGGCAAGGGTGCGCGCGCGGGCGCCGGAGACGGTGTCGCTGCGCCGCCGCCGCTCAACCCGTAATAATCCAGATAGGGCTGGATCTGCGGGTCGTGGCCGGTGAAGGCGCGGTACATCTGAGCATAGTCGAGCGTATTGCCGCGCGACAGGACCATGTCGCGGAAGCGCTGGCCGTTGGCGCGCGTCAGGCCGCCGTTGGCCTGAAACCAGTCGAAGGCGTCCTGGCCGAGCATCCGCGTCCACGGATAGGCATAATAGCCGGCCGAATAGCCGTTGCTCCAGATGTGGAGGAAGTAGCTCGAACGGTAGCGCGGCGGCACATCCTGCGTGTCGAAGCCGCCGCTGGCCAGCGCCTGTGCCTCGAACTTGTCGACGTCCTGCCGCGGCGCGGTTGCGGGCAGCGAGTGCCAGTCGAGGTCGAGCCGAGCGGCCTCGAGCACTTCGCCGAGCTCATAACCCTGGTTGAAGGTGCGCGACCGCTTGATCTTGTCGACCAGGTCCTGCGGGATCGGCTGTCCGGTGCGGTAATTGACCGCGTAGTGCGACAGCACTTTCGGATCGAGCGCCCAATTCTCGTTGAACTGCGAGGGGAACTCGACAAAGTCGCGAGCGGTGTCGGTGCCGGAAATCTTCGGATAGGTCTCGGCGGCGAACATGCCGTGCAGCGCATGGCCGAACTCGTGGAACATCGTCGTCACGTCGTCCCAGCTGATCAGGGCCGGCTGGCCCGCCGCCGGCCTGGTAAAATTCTCGACGTTGTAGACGACGGGCTTGGTGCCGCGAAGCGTGGACTGCTTGACGAGATTGTCCATCCACGCGCCGCCGTTCTTGTTGTCGCGCTTCCAGGGGTCGATCATGAAGATCGCCAGTTCCTTCCCGTCAGCATCATAGACCTGGAACACCCGCATGTCGGCGTTCCAGGTGGGTATGTCCTTCCGCTCCTTGAACGTGATTCCGTAGAGCTGGTTCGCGGCGTAGAAGACGCCGTCGGTCAGCACTTTGTTGAACTCGAAATATTGTTTCAGCTGATCGCTATCGATTGCGTAGCGCTGCTTGCGGATCTGCTCGGCATAGAAGTTCCAGTCGGCCGCGGTCGGCTGGAATGTCGCTCCCTGCGACTTGGCGAGCGCGACAATGTCCGACCACTCCTGATGCTCCTTGGCGGAAACGGCAGGCGCCAGCCGGTCGAGGAAGCCTATGGCCGTCGCGCGGTCCTTCGCCATCTGATCGTAGAGTGTGTAGTCCGCCCAATTCGCAGCACCGAACAACCCCGCCTTCTGCGCGCGCAGCTGCGCGATCTCGGACACGATCGCGCGCGTGTCATTGGCATCGCCATGCTCGGCGCGATTGAGGCTCGCCTCGAACAATTTCTGCCGCGTGTCGTGGCTGGTCAGCGACGCGAGCGAGGGTTGCTGGGTCGTATTCTGCAGCGGGACAACATAGCCCGAGAGCTTGCGATCCTTCGCGGCCTGCTGCGCCGCCGCGAGTTGCTGCTCCGAGAGCCCAGCGAGCGCTGCAGGGTCGTCGACATGCAGCGCGCCGGCCTTGGCCGCGGCGAGCAACTTCTGCCCGAAGGCCGTGGTGAGCGTGCTCAGGCGCTGGTTGAGCAGCTTGAGTTGCGCCTGCTTGACCGGCGGAAGCTGTGCGCCGGCATGGACGAACTGCTTGTAATAGACGTCGAGCAGCTTCGCCTGCTCGGGGTTGAGACCGAGCTCGGCCTGGTGGTCGTGCAGCGTCTTGAAGCGCCGGAACAGCTTGGCGTTGAGATAGATAAAGTCATTGTGCGCGGCGAACAAAGGCGCGGTCTTGGTGTCGGTCGCCTGCAGCGTGTCATTGGTGTTGGCGCCGTTGACCGCGCTGAACGCGAGGTTCGCGCGCTCAAGCAGAAGCCCCGATCGCTCCATCGCTGCCACCGTATTGCCGAACGTTGGGGGCGCCTTCTGGTTGGCGATGGCGGTAACCTCGCGCTTCTGCTGCGCCATTCCGGCGAGCAGCGCGGGCAAATAATCCCGGTCCCTGATCTTGGAAAAATCGGGAGTCTCGAATGGCAGCGTGCTCGGCTGTGCGAACGGATTGGACGCGGGGAGCGTCGCCGAAGTGGCTGCGGATGGCTCGCGGCCGGCCGCATCGACCGGCGATGCCGCGGCAACCGCGAGCGCAGCCGACGCAAAAAGTAGCTTGCGGATCATGTCTCTTCCAGACTGTCTAAAATTGAACTCGGCGGCTTTCCAACCGAGTCGCGTCTTACGCAAGCCTGAACATCATTCGGCGGACGAAAGCGCCGCGAGCATTGCCTCGCCATAGCGCTCCAGCTTGGTTGCGCCGACTCCCTGGACACTGCTCAACTCATTGAGGTTCTTCGGTTTCGTCGCGGCGATTTCGCGCAGTGTGGAGTCGTGGAAGATGACGTAGGGCGGAACTTCGGCTTTGGCGGCGAGCTTGCGGCGGGCCTCGCGCAGTGCATCGAACAGAGGATCGGCGGGTCCGTCGAAGCGCTTGCGTGAGCTCCGCTTTCGGGGCGGCGGCATGGCGATGACCAGGCTCTGCTCGCCTTTCAGAATCGGCCGCGCTCCAGGGCCGAAGCTGAGCCCGCCATAAGCGTCGGCGCGAAGCGCATCGCGGGCGATCAGCGCGCGCGCCACCGGGCGGACCAGCGCAATCTCGGCGTCCGAGCCGATGCCGAACACCGACAGCCGGTCATGGCGGAAGCTGCGCACCTTTTCGCTGTCCTTGCCGGCGAGAACATCGGCGAGATGCCCAACACCGAACCGCATCTCGGTCCGGAAGGCGGCGGACAGCAATTTGCGAGCGACCTCCGTCGCGTCGATCGTCGCCGGCGGTTCCAGGCAATTGTCGCAATTGCCGCAGCTTGTCGGCGGATCTTCCCCGAAGTGCCTCAGCAGGATCGCCCGGCGGCACGTCGCCGCTTCGACCAGCGCGGCAAGGGCGTTCAGCCGTTCGCGCTCGCCGGTGCGGCGGTCCGGCTCGACTTCGGTCTCGATGCGCCGCCGGGCAAGCGCGAAGTCCTCCGCCGACCAGAACAGCAATGCCTCGGCGGGCTCGCCGTCGCGTCCGGCGCGTCCGGTTTCCTGGTAAAAGGCTTCGATCGACTTCGGGATTCCGGCATGGGCGACGAAGCGCACGTCGGGCTTGTCGATGCCCATGCCGAACGCCACCGTGGCCACCATCACCATGTCTTCCGAATTGACGAACGCGGCCTGGTTGCGCGCGCGGACCTGTGGCTCAAGGCCGGCGTGATAGGGCAGCGCCGCCCGTCCGCTCGAGCCTAGTTGCTCAGCGATGCGCTCGGCCTTGTCGCGGCTGGGGACGTAGACAATCCCCGGTCCCGGTTGCTGCGCGAGCAGGGTCTTGAGCTGGCCCGAAATCCCGTCGCGCGGCTGCACGCGATAGCGGATGTTGGGCCGGTCGAACCCGGCGATCACCAGCCCGTCCTGGGGGATTCCAAGCTGCGCCAGGATATCCGCCCGCGTCCTCGCGTCGGCGGTCGCGGTCAGGGCGAGCCGCGGCACGTCCGGATTGTCGTCGAGCAGAGGCCTCAGCTGGCGGTAATCGGGCCGGAAGTCGTGACCCCATTCGCTGACGCAATGGGCCTCGTCGATGGCGATCAGCGCGAGGTCGATGCGGCTGATCAGGCGGCGGAACGCCTCGCCGGTCGCCCGCTCAGGCGCCACATAGAGCAAGTCGAGCTCGCCAGCCTTCAAGCGGTTTACAGTCGCGTCGCGATCAGAGTCCGCCGACGTCAGCGACGCCGCGCGCAAGCCGATCGCATCGGCGCTGCGGATCTGGTCGTGCATCAGGGCAATCAGCGGGGAGATGACCAGCGCCGTCCCGTCACGCGCGACCGCAGGCAGCTGGTAGCAGAGCGACTTGCCCGCGCCCGTCGGCATGACCGCAAGCGTGTTCTTTCCCGCCATGACCCGCTCGACGACCATTTCCTGGACGCCGCGGTAATGGTCGAATCCGAAGACGCGTTTGAGGAGCTCGTGCGGGTCGGTCATTTCACTCTTGCCGTGCGACCGAGCGCCGCGGGTGGACGCGCCAGCTTTGCCGTCACTCGGCGGCTTGCGCAATCTCCTCGGCGAGTTGCTCGGCGATCTGGCGCTGCCAAAGCTCGGCATAGAGGCCGCCTTTGTCGAGCAGCTCGTCGTGCGTGCCGCGCTCGACGACGGAGCCTTGATCGAGCACCACGATCTGATCGGCATCGACGACCGTCGACAAGCGATGCGCGATCATGATCGTCGTCCGGCTCTCGGCGACGCGGTCGAGCGTTTCCTGGATCGCCTGCTCGGTGCGGCTGTCGAGCGCGCTGGTCGCTTCGTCCAGTACCAGGACCGGCGGATTCTTGAGCAGGGTGCGGGCGATCGCCACGCGCTGCTTTTCGCCGCCGGAGAGCTTGAGCCCGCGTTCACCGACCATCGATTCATATTTCTCGGGAAGGATGGCGATGAACTGATCGATCGACGCTCCGCGAGCGGCCGCCTCGATCTCGGTCTGCGATGCACCGTCGCGGCCGTAGCCGATGTTGTAGCCGATGGTGTCGTTGAACAGCACTGTATCCTGCGGGACGATGCCGATCGCGGCGCGAAGGCTGCGTTGGCTGACCTCGGCGATGTCCTGGCCGTCGATCAGGATTCGCCCGGCCTGCGGGTCGTAGAAACGATAGATAAGCCGTGCGATCGTCGATTTGCCGGCGCCTGACGGCCCGACGATGGCGCAGCTGGTCCCCGCCGGCATGTCGATGTCGAGGCCTTTCAGGATGTCGCGGCCGGGATCGTAGCCAAAGCGCACATTCTCGAAGCGAATCGAGGCCCGGCTGACGGCAAGCGGCGGCGCGTCGGCTACGTCGACGACCTCGGCGGGCGTGTCGAGCAGGTCCCACATCGCTTCCATGTCG
>JAXDPR010000213.1:0-7136 GCA_034668265.1 Sphingomonadales bacterium | reverse complement strand
CTCGCGACGGACGGCGAGGACGGTCACTATCTTGGTTCGACCGAAAGCTATGATGCGGTAATCCTCGACCTCGGCCTGCCTGAGGTCGACGGCCTGACGGTGCTCGACCGCTGGCGCCGCGAAGGCCGCAAGATGCCGGTCCTCGTCCTGACCGCGCGGGACAGCTGGTCCGACAAGGTTGCAGGCCTCGATGCCGGTGCCGACGATTATCTCGCCAAGCCGTTCCAAACCGAGGAGCTGATCGCGCGCCTGCGCGCGCTGATCCGCCGCTCGTCGGGCAACGCCTCGAGCGAACTCAATGCCGGTGACATCCGCCTCGACACCCGATCGGGCAAGGTGACCAAGTCCGGCGAACCCGTGAAGCTCACCGCGCAGGAGTACAAGCTCCTCTCGTACCTCATGCACCACAAGGGCAAGGTGGTCAGCCGCACGGAACTGATCGAGCACATCTACGACCAGGACTTCGACCGCGATTCCAACACCATCGAAGTGTTCGTCACCCGCATTCGCAAGAAATTGGGCGCGGACGTGATCACCACCATCCGCGGCCTCGGCTACAGCCTCGAGGAACCGGTCAGTTGAACGACCAGTCCGCCGCCTTGAATGCGGCGGAGGCTGGGCCTGCCGCAAAGCGCCCGCGCATCGGCTCGCTGAGCCGGCGGATGATCGGCGTCGCGGCGTTGTGGATCGCGGCGCTCCTCTTGATCGGCGGCTTCGCGCTTGACCGGGTGCTGAGGCGCTCGATCGTCGACAGCTTCGACAACCAGCTGGTGTTCGTTCTTAACTCAATGATCACCTCGTCGGAGATCGGCCCCGACGGCGAGGTCCGATTCAACCGCGCGCCTGCCGACCAGCGCTTCGTCGAACCTTATTCCGGACTCTATTTCCAGATCAGCGGCGCCGGCGCCGAGACTTTCCCGTCGCGGTCGCTGTGGGACCGGCGCCTGCGAGTCATCGACGCGCATGCCGACCCGAAGCCGCACCTCTATGACAGCGAGGAATTCTCGACTGCCGGCCAGACGGAGCCTCTGCGGATCGCGGAACGCGACGCCGTCCTGCCGGGATCGCCGGTCCGCTGGCGTTTCCAGATCGCGCAGTCGCGCGCGACCATCGACGACCAGATCCATCACCTGCGCTTGACGCTGTTCAGGAGCTTCCTGGCGCTCGGAATCGGCTTGCTGATCCTCGCCGCGCTGCAGACATTCTATGGGCTATGGCCGCTACGGCGAGTCCGCAACGAGGTCGCCGACATCCGCTCGGGCGACAAGACCCGGATCAGCGACGAATTTCCCGCCGAGATCCGGCCGCTGACTGAGGAGATCAACCAGCTGCTCGCGCACAGCGAGGCCCAGGCGGAAGAGGCGCGACGCCATGCCGGCAACCTCGCCCACGCACTGAAGACTCCGCTCACCGTCATCACCAACGCCGCTACCGCCCATTCGCCCGACCTTGCCGACACCGTCTGCCGCGAGGCGCTGGTGATGCGCCGGCAGGTCGACCACCACCTCGCCCGGGCGCGCGCCATCGGTCGCCGTGCTGCCGCCCAGTCGCGGGTGCGGGTGTGGGACAGCCTCGAAGCGGTCGAGCGCGCCGTCGACCGGCTTTACGAGGGCGTTACCGTCGACATCGCCGGCGACCACCACGCGCAGGTTCGGGTCGAGCGACAGGACCTCGACGAGATGCTCGGCAACCTTGTCGAGAATGCCGCGAAATACGGCGGCGGGCGGGTGTTCGTCACGGTCGAACCGAATGGCGGCAAGGTTGACATACTGGTCGAGGACGATGGCCCGGGCATCGCTCCGGAGAAGCGCGGGGAGCTGTTCACCCGCGGCGCCCGGCTCGACACCACCGGCAAGCCCGGCACCGGCCTCGGCCTCGCCATCGTCCGCGACGTCGCCGAGATTTACGGGGGCTCGATCCGCCTGGAGGAGAGCGAGGACCTCGGCGGCCTGCTTGCCCGGCTCAGCCTGCCTGCCGGCTAGGTCCGCCGCCTCTTCGTCGAAAAGGCTGTTGCGCGGCGCGGGGCGCCCGATAGGGTCGACCGCAATCGAATTTGGATAGGGGATTTTCCTATGCGTTTCCGTCACTTGATGCTCGTCGGCGCATTCGTTGCAGCCGCACCCACCATCCTCGCCGCCGCCGCGCCCCGCTACGGCAATTGGGGGCTCGAGCTCCACGACATGGACCGCTCGGTCAAGCCTGGCGACGGCTTCTTCCAATATGCCGAGGGGACCTGGCTCAAGAACCACCCGATCCCGTCGGACAAGAGCCGGGCCGGATATAATTACGAGCTCCCCGACGAAATCGAACTCCAGGTCCGGAAGATGGTCGAGAACGCGGCGGCCCACCCCACTTCGGCGACCGCGCAGAAGATCGGCGACGCATATGGCGCGTGGATGGACGAGAGCGGGATCGAAGCACGCGGGCTTGCGCCGCTGAAACCCTATCTCGCGCGCATCGATGCCGTTGCCGGCCGCTCAGATCTTGTGAAGCTGATGGCCCAGCCGGGATATGCCAGCCCGGTCGAAATCGGGATCATCACCGACCAGGACGATCCCACGCACTATGCCGCCAACGCCAGCCAGGCGCGGCTGGGCCTTCCGACGCGGGACTATTACCTGCTCAAGGGTGACAAATATGACTCGATCCGCTCAGCCTACCGCAACTACATCGTCCAGCTGAGCAAGCTTGCCGGCCTGTCGGATCCGGAAGGCCGAGCCAATCGCATCATCGCGCTAGAGACGCTGCTCTCCAGGGACCAGTGGACTCCCGAGCAGCTCCGCGACCCTGTCAAAACGCACAACCCGATGACCCGCGCGCAGCTGATGCGCCTTGCGCCGCAGTTCAGCTGGACCGAGACGCTGCGCTCGATGGGCCTCGGCGCCGCAAGTCGGGTCGACGTCGGCACTCCAAGCTCGGTCGCGGCTGCAGGCAAGCGCATTGCCTACGTGCCGCTCAACACCTGGAAGGAGTATCTCACCTTCCGCTTCATCAGCGATCATGCCACCTATCTTCCTAAGGCTTTGGACGACGCGCGCTTCGGTTTCTACGGCAAGACGCTCAACGACGTTCCCGAGCAGCGCGCCCGGTGGAAGCGCGGCATGCAGATACTCGACGGCAGCCTCGGCGAGGCCGTTGGGCAGCTCTATGTCGTTGAGCATTGGCCAACCGAAACGGCGCGGCAGGCGCAGGAGCTCGTCGATGACGTGCGCGCCGCGTACCGGGAGAAAATCACGAACGCGGCGTGGATGGACGAACCGATCCGCCAGAAAGCGCTCGAGAAGCTCGGCACGTTCGATCCGCGGATCGGACACCCGGTCAAATGGATCGATTATTCGACGCTGAAGGTCAGCCGTACGGATCCGCTTACCAACGCGATCGCGAGCGAGAATTTCGAATGGCAGCTGGAGCTAAAGCGCTTCCCGCACCCGGTCGACCGCACCTTGTGGGAGATGACCCCGCAGACCGTGAATGCTTATTACGACCCGTCGATGAACCAGATCACGGTCCCCGCCGCGATCCTCCAGCCGCCCTTCTTCGACGCCAATGCCGATCCGGCGGTCAATTATGCAGAGACCGGCGCGACAACGATCGGGCACGAAATGGGTCACGGCTATGACGACGAAGGAAGGCAGTTCGACGCCAAGGGACGCCTGAAAGACTGGTGGACCCCGGCGACGGCCGCCAAGTACAAGGAGAAGGCCGATCGCCTTGCCGCCCAATTCGACCAGTATGAGCCGATCCCCGGCGTGCACATCAAGGGCAGGTTGACCCTCGGCGAGAATCTCGCCGACCTCGGCGGTCTGGAGACGGCTTACGCGGCCTACCGGCGCTACGTCGCGCGCCACGGCGAGTCGCCGGTCCTCGACGGCTTCACCGGCGACCAGCGCTTCTTCCTTGCTTATGCGCAGGCCTGGCAGGGGAAAGCCCGCGAGGGCGCGCTCCGCGACCAGTTGCTGAGCAATCCGCACAGCCCCGAGCAGTATCGGGTCGACGGAATCGTCCGCAATTTCGACCCCTGGTACAAGGCGTTCAACGTCCAGCCCGGCGACAAGCTCTATCTTCCGCCCGAGCAGCGCGTCCACGTCTGGTAGGCGGCTTTGATTAAGCGGCGCCGTCCGGCTAGGGCGGCGCCGTGGCCGCGACGATCCTTCCGCTAAACAGCCAGCGCTCGCCTTCGCTCGACCCGCTGATGGCGCTCGTCGCCAGTGACATGAATGGCGTCAACGCCGTCATCCTCGAGCGTATGCAAAGCAAGGTCGCATTGATCCCCGAGCTTGCAGGGCATCTGATCGGCGGGGGCGGCAAGCGCATGCGGCCGATGCTGACGCTCGCCTGTGCGACCATGCTCGGCTACTCGGGCACGCGCCACCACAAGCTCGCCGCGGCAGTCGAGTTCATCCACACCGCGACCCTGCTCCACGACGACGTCGTCGATGGCTCCGGAATGCGGCGCGGCAAGCGAACCGCCAACCTCATCTGGGGCAATCCTGCGAGCGTGCTGGTCGGCGATTTCCTGTTTTCGAGAGCGTTCGAGCTGATGGTCGAGGACGGGTCCCTGCGCGTTCTCAGGATTCTCAGCCACGCCTCCGCGGTGATCGCGGAGGGCGAGGTCGATCAGCTCACCGCCCAGCGACGGATCGGGACCGACGAGGACCATTATCTCGACATCATCAGCGCCAAGACCGCGGCTTTGTTCGCCGCCGCCTGCCGCGTCTCGCCCGTCGTCGCCGAAGCGAGCGAGGAAGCCGAACATGCGCTGGAAGCCTTTGGCCGGAACCTCGGCATCGCCTTCCAGCTCAGCGACGACGTCATCGACTATGCCTCCGACGCCGCGACCATGGGCAAGGGCGTCGGCGACGACTTTCGCGACGGCAAGATGACCCTGCCGGTGATCCTCGCTTATGCCCGAGGAAGCAGCGACGACCGCGCCTTCTGGCGCGCCGCGATCGGCGGCGAGCGCGTGTCCGACGACGATCTGGCGCAGGCGACGGGCCTCCTCCAGGGCAGCGGTGCGCTCGACGATACGATCGAACGCGCGCGCCAATATGCCCGCCGGGCGATCGACGCGCTGGCGATGTTCCCGGCAAGCAAGGCCAAGGCGGCGCTGACCGAGGCCGCCGAATTCGCCGTCGCGCGCGCCTACTGAAGCGCTGTCCTACAAGCCGCAGCTTGTGCCACAGGCGGAATATGGGCCGCGTGATTTCCAGCATTGAGAATGGGCACGGAGCCGGCCCTCGCGCGGGTGCGGGCGCGCGCGCGCGTAGGCCTGTTGCGTTCGCTGCGTTTCGCGAGACCTGATGAGCCGGCTGCCGATCGACGAGGTCCTTCCCGACCTGCTCGCAGAGCTTCGTGAAGGAACGCGAGCGCTGCTGATCGCGCCTCCGGGCGCGGGCAAGACGACCGGGGTCGCGCCCGCGCTGCTCGGCGAGGCATGGTGCAGCGGACAGGCGCTCCTCCTTGTCCCTCGGCGCCTCGCCGCCCGCGCTGCCGCCGAGTTCATGGCCGGGGAACTCGGTGAAAAGCCGGGACAGACAATCGGCTATGCGACGCGGCTCGACAGCAAGGTCGACAAGGGAACGCGCATCATCGCCATGACCCACGGCGTGTTCCTGTCGCGCATCCAGGCCGATCCCGAGTTATCCGGCGTCTCCGCGGTGCTGTTCGACGAGGTCCACGAGCGCAGCCTCGACAATGATCTCGCCCTGGCGCTGGCACTGGACGCAGCGAAGGCACTGCGCGAAGAGCTGAGGCTGCTCGCCATGTCGGCGACGCTCGACGTCGACCGGTTCAAGCGCCTGCTCGATGACCCACCGACGATCGTCAGCGAGGGTAAGAGCTTCCCGCTCGACATCCGCTACATCGGCCGCGACGCAGCAGCCCGGATCGAACCGCAGATGGCCTCGGCGCTCCGACGCGCGCTTGGGCAGTATGACGGCTCGATCCTCGCGTTTCTGCCGGGTGTCGCGGAGATCGAGAGAACGGCCGAAGCGTTGGGCTCGCTTCCCGCCAACGTTGAGCTGCACAAGCTTCACGGCGGGATCGAACCCGCCGCCCAGCGCAAAGCGCTTGGCCCCCCGTCGCCAGGGAAGCGCAAGCTAGTCCTCGCCACCAGCATCGCCGAGACCAGCGTGACGCTCGCGGATGTCCGCATCGTCGTCGACAGCGGCCTTGCCCGTCGCCCGCGGTACGACCGCGGTGCGGGCCTGACCCGCCTCGTCACCGAGCGCGCCAGCCGGGCGGCCGTCACCCAGCGCGCCGGCCGCGCTGCGCGCCAGGCGCCGGGTGTCGCGATCCGCTTGTGGGAGGAAGCGGCGACCGCCTCGCTCCCTGCGCACGACCCGCCGGAGATTCTCGAAGCCGATTTGTCCAGCCTGGTGCTGACCTGCCTGCTATGGGGCGAAGCCGATCCCGCGCGCCTGCCATTTCTCGACGCGCCCCCGCAGGCGGGCCTGGAGGAGGCCCGCCGGCGATTGGCAACCCTCGGCGCGATCGACGAGCACGCGCGCATCACCGAGCATGGACGCGCGATCGCCGCGCTGCCGCTCGAGCCGCGGCTGGCGCACATGCTGCTCGATGCTCGGACACGCGGCTTCGGGGCCGCTGCGGCAGATGTCGCCATTCTCCTGACCGAGCGCGGTCTCGGCGGGAATGATCCCGACCTCGAGCTACGCTGGCGTCGCTGGCGTTCGGACAAGTCACCGCGCGCGGAGGCAGCGCGCAAGCTTGCTGCCGGTTGGTGGCGGCGCCTCGAGGTGGCTGACAGCAAGGTCGACGAGCACGACCTTGGCCGAGCCCTCGCGCTGGCGTTTCCCGACCGAATCTCACGGCGCCGTGACGCGTCGGGGGGAAACTGGCAGTCGGTCGGCGGTCGCGGCTTCCGGCTCGACCCAGCCTCCTCGCTCGCGGCTGCCCAGTGGCTCGCCGTCGGCGAAGTCGCCGGCCGTGCATCGGGCGCGCGCATCCTCTCCGCCGCGGCAATCGACGAGCAAAGCGTGCTCGACCTGTTTGGCGACCGCATCGACACCCGCCACGACGGCGATTTCGATCCCGCTACCGGATCGGTCACGCCGACGCGCAGCCGGCGCCTGGGCGCGATCCGCCTCGCCAGCGGTCCCGATCCCAAGCCCGATCCG